>JAHJWA010000132.1 GCA_018828205.1 Alphaproteobacteria bacterium | reverse complement strand
GTGCGGCTGATCGAGGATCTGCGCACCCGCGATGCCGATATGGACGGCGATGTCCGCAGCCTGCTGCGCCAGCTCGAGAGCTGACGGCGCGGGGCCGGTTGGCCTAAAGTTTCGTAATCTTCCATCGGGATCGATCCTGGAGCCCACAGGCTTTCGACGCGCTATCGACACAGGTTCCACAGACTGCCAACAGGCTTGGTCATGAGCCTGCCCCCCGCCCGTCTCGAGCGTTTCGCGCGCCACATCGTCCTGCCCGAGATCGGCGGCGCGGGTCAGGTCGCGCTGGCGGACAAGCATGTCGTGATGATCGGACTGGGCGGGATCGGATCGCCCGTGCTGCATTATCTCGCCGCGGCGGGGATCGGCCGGCTCACCGCGGTCGACGACGATGTGGTCGATGAAAGCAATCTCCAGCGGCAGACGCTGTTCACCGAACGCGACATCGGCCACGGCAAGGCGGTGGCCGCCAAGCGCTGGGTCTGCGCCTTCGATTCCAAGATCGACCTGACCATCCACGATCGCCGCGTCACCGCCGAGAATGCGGGTGCGCTGTTTGCGGACGCCGATCTGGTGCTCGACGGCACCGACAATTTCGCCACCAGGCTGGCGGTGTCGGATGCCTGCGTTGCCGCCGGGGTGCCGCTGCTCAGCGCCGCCGTCGGGCGGTTCCAGGGCCAGGTCGGCGCCTTCGCGGGGCACCGGGGGGATCAGGCCTGCTACCGCTGCTTCGTCGGCGATGCCTTCGATGCCGAGGATTGCGACAGCTGCGCCGAGGATGGCATGCTCGGCGCGATGGCGGGCTGGACCGGCACCTTCGCCGCGCTGCATGCGGTGCGGGTGCTGCTCGATGGCATCAGCGATTTCGGCGATCCGCAATGGGGCACGGTCCATCTGCTCGATGGGATGACGCCGGCGATGCGCAGCTTTCTCATCGCCAAGGACCCGGCCTGCAAGGGCTGCGGCTCAACCGGCTAGCATTTCCTCGACCCATCGCGGGACCAGCTGGGTCGCGGGGCCCTGCCGGCTTTCGTCGAACCAGTGCGAACCCTGGCTGCGTTCGAGATTGAGCTCGAGCGTCCGCGCGCCGAGCTGGCTGGCATCCTGGACAAAGCCGGCGGCCGGGTAGACCGCGCCCGAGGTGCCGATCGAAACGAACAGATCCGCCCCGCGCAGCGCCGCGTAGATCCGCTCCATCTCATAGGGCATCTCACCGAACCAGACGACGTCGGGCCGCAGCGACGCTTCGCCGCACTCGGGGCATGGCGGCTTCTCGATCAGCGTGCCCGTCCAGCGGTGGCGTGCATCGCAGCCGGTGCACCAGGCGTTGAGATGGGTGCCGTGCATATGCAGCACGCCGCTCGCTCCGGCGCGTTCGTGCAGATCGTCGACATTCTGCGTGACGATCAGCAGTTCGCCGCGCCATTCGGCTTCGAGCCGCGCAAGCGCATGATGCGCGGCGTTGGGCTGCTTGGTCTGCACCGCCGCGCGGCGCATGTCGTAGAAGCGCTGGACCAGTTCGGGATCGCGCGCGAAGGCTTCGGGCGTCGCGACGTCCTCCACCCGGTGCTGCTCCCACAGTCCGCCGCCGCCGCGAAAGGTGTCGATCCCGCTTTCGGCGGAGATTCCCGCCCCGGTCAGGACGACGATATTGCGCATGCGGGCCATGTCCCCCATGAAGCATGCGGATTAGGGGAATGGCAATGGTACGGATCGGGATCGTCGGCAGCGAAGGCCGCATGGGACAGGCGATCGCCGCCATCCTGCCCGAGCTCGGGCACGAGCTGGCGGGCGGCGTGGACAAGGGCGGCGATGTCGCGCGGCTGGCGGATGCGAGCGATGTGCTGGTCGACTTCTCGTCTCCCGGCAGCCTGGAAGCCAATCTGCACGCCGCGATCGGCGCCGGGATTCCGCTGGCCATCGGGACCACCGGGCTCGAGGAGCGCCACCACCGTGCGATCGACGACACCGCGCGCGCGGTGCCGATCCTCCAGACCGGCAACACCTCGCTTGGGATCACGCTATTGTCGCATCTGGTGCAGGAGGCCGCGGCGCGGCTGGGCGAGGATTGGGACATCGAGATCGTCGAGATGCACCACCGCCACAAGGTCGACGCTCCCTCGGGCACCGCGCTGCTGCTTGGCGAAGCCGCGGCGCGCGGGCGCGGGGTCGAGCTGGCCGACAAGCGCGAGAGCGGGCGCGACGGCCACACCGGCGAGCGCGTTCAGGGCGCGATCGGCTTTGCGGCGCTGCGCGGGGGAACGGTCGCAGGCGAGCACAGCGTCATCATGGCGGGCGCGCAGGAACGGCTGACCTTTGCCCACAGCGCCGAGGATCGCAGCATCTTCGCGCGCGGCGCCGCCCGCGCGGCAGAGTGGCTGATCGGCCGGAACCCGGGCCGCTACACCATGCGCGACGTGCTCGAGCTTTGACCCGCGACCAAATCTTCGAATTCTTCCGCCGGCTCGCCGAGGACAATCCCGAACCCGAAACCGAGCTGGAATATGGCAACGCCTTCCAGCTGGTGGTCGCGGTGGCGCTGAGCGCGCAGGCGACCGATGTCGGGGTCAACAAGGCGACCCGCGCGCTGTTCGCCAGCGTCGAGACCCCCGAGCAGATGCTCGAACTGGGCGAGGACGGGCTCAAACAGCATATCAAGACCATCGGCCTGTTCAACTCCAAGGCCAAGAACGTGATCGCGCTCTCGCAATTGCTGGTCGAGGAATTCGGCAGCGCGGTCCCCGACACCCGCGAGGATCTGCTCCGGCTGCCCGGCGTCGGACGCAAAACCGCCAACGTCGTGCTCAACTGCTGGTTCGGACAGGAGACCTTCGCGGTCGACACGCATATCCTTCGCGTCGGCAATCGCACCGGGCTCGCCAAGGGCAAGACCCCCGAAGCGGTCGAGGCCAAGCTGGAGAAGCGCGTGCCGCAGCCGTTCCGGCGGCATGCGCATCACTGGCTGATCCTGCACGGTCGCTATATCTGCAAGGCGCGCACCCCCGAATGCTGGCGCTGCCCGGTGGTCGACCTGTGCAGCTATCGCCAGAAGGTCATGGAACCGCCGCGCAACAGATCGGTTCAGAAGCAATCAGCGTAATTCCGTCCGCCGAGGGAGTGGGATCATGATCCGTACCGCCACCACGATTGCCGCGACCGCCCTTATTATCGCTGGCTGTACCCCGGTCGAGGGCGAGGACGGGTTCGTCAGCGAAGCTCCGACGGCGAGCGTGACGGGCGAAGCCGTGTCCTGCGTCAACACCACAAGCATCCGGCAGTCGCGCGTCCACGACGATCGCACGATCGATTTCGAGATCGGCAGCCGGACCTATCGCAACACCCTGGGACAGGGGTGCAGCGGGCTCGGGTTCGAAAAATCCTTCACCTACCGCACCTCGATCAACCGGCTGTGCGCCGGCGAGATCGTCTATGTGCTGCGCACGGTGGGAGGCCGGCCCGAGCGCGGACCCGGCTGTTCGCTGGGCGAATTCGTGCCGATCGACTATGTCGAACGCGACATCGACACGATGCAACGGTAACCCTGCGTCAAACGTCGTCCGCGCTTGCCATCTCGTCGCGGTCGATCTCGTCCGTCATCGACCCGACCGTAACGGCCACCGCGGCATCGCCGGTGACATTGGTGACCGTGCGCATCATGTCCATGATCCGGTCGACCCCCGCGACGAAGGCGATCGTTTCCAGCGGCACGCTGACCGCGGTGAAGATCGCCGCCATCATGATCAGCCCGGCGCCCGGGATCCCCGCCGCGCCGACCGAGCCGAGCGTCGCCAGCACCGCGATGGTCAGATAATCCGCCATCGACAGATCGACCCCGAAAACCTGCGCCCCGAACAGTGTGGCGAGCCCGAGATACATCGCGGTCCCGTCCATATTGATCGTGGCGCCCAGCGAGGTGGTGAAGCTGGTGACCGAGCGGCTCACGCCCAGATTGCGTTCGACGCAGCGCATCGTCACCGGCAGCGTCGCGTTGGACGAGGCGGTGGAATAGGCCACCGCCTGCGCATCGACGATGCCGCGGAAGAAGGGCATCACCGGCAATTTGGCCAGGAACTTCACGATCCCGGCATACATCAGGGCAATGATCAGCAGGCAGCCGGCGTAGTTGAGCGCGACCAGCTTGCCCAGCGCGAGCAAGGCCGGAACGCCCACGGTCCCGGCCACCCAGGCCATCAGCGCGAACACGCCGAAGGGGGTCAGCTCCATCACCACCGCGGTGACCTTTTGCATCACGATCGAGCCCGAATCGAAGATTCGCTGCACCGGCAGCCCTTCGTCCTTGGCCATCAATATGCCGATGCCGATCAGCAGCGAGAAGATGATCAGCGGCAGCACGTTGACGTCGGCCATCACCTGAACCGGGCTCTGCGGCACCATGCCCAGCAGCATGTCCTGCCAGGTCACCATGGTGGGTTCGGGCACCGGCCCCATGTCGATCGCGCTGGTGTCGAGCCCGAGGCCCGGCTGGAACAGCGCGCCCAGCCCGAGGCCGAGCCAGACCGAAACCTGGCCGGTCACCACAAAGATCAGTATCGCGCGCCCGCCGACGCTGCCCAGCTTGCGCAGATCGCCGATCGCCGCGACGCCCGCGACGAGGCTGAAGAAGATCAGCGGCACGACCAGCATCTTGATGAAGGCGATGAAGATATCGCCGACGATCTTGATGCTTTCCGCTCCCGGGCCCCACAGCAGGCCGACGACGATGCCCAGGACGAGCGCAGCGATGACCCGCTGCCACAGCGGAATGGCCAACCAAGTTTTCAACTGCAATCCCCTCGTAGACCCTGCCCTATCGGCCCAGCGCCGCCGCAGCGATCGCCGTATAGATGCGGCTTAGCGCAGAAAGGTCGGCGACCGCCACCGCCTCGTCGCGCTTGTGCATGGTCGCGTTGACCAGCCCGAATTCGATCACCGGGCAGACCTCGCGCAGGAAGCGCGCGTCGGATGTGCCGCCGGTGGTGGAGGCTTCGGGTTCGAGCCCGGTTTCCGCCTTCACCGCGGCGGCGATGATCTGCGAGAACTCGCCCGGCGGGGTGAGGAAGGGTTCGCCCGAGACGATCGGCAGCGCGCTCCCGCCGTGCTTGCCGGCGATGGCGGCGACGGTCTCCGCCAGCGACGCGCCCGAATGCGTATCGTTGAAGCGGATCGAGATCCGCGCGGTCGCCTTGGCCGGGATCACATTGTGCGCGACATTGCCAACCTCGAGATCGGTGATCTCCAGATTGGACGGCTGAAACCAGTCGGTCCCTTCGTCGAGCACCAGCGCGTCGAGCTCGGCGAGCATCGCCACCAGCCTGGGAATCGGATTGTCGGCGAGATGCGGATAGGCGACATGGCCCTGCGT
>JAHJWA010000131.1 GCA_018828205.1 Alphaproteobacteria bacterium | reverse complement strand
CTGCACTATCGGCGAACGGGGATTGCAGTGAGCGACGAGTGGGTCATCGGCATTATCGGCGGTTCGGGTCTCTACGCCATCGAGGCGCTGGAGGACGAGCAGTGGATCGCCGTCCAGTCGCCCTGGGGCGAACCGTCGGACGAGATCCTCTGCGGGCGGATCGGCCATGTCCAGGTCCGCTTCATGCCGCGCCATGGCCGCGGGCACTGCGTGCTTCCCGGCCGGCTCAACGCGCGCGCGAATATCGACGCGCTCAAACGCGCAGGCTGCACCGATATCCTCGCGATCTCCGCGGTCGGCTCGCTCAGCGAGGATCTGCCGCCGGGCAGCTTCGTCCTGGTCGACCAGTTCATCGACAACACCAAAGGCCGCCCCTCGACCTTCTTCGACAACGGCTTCGTCGCGCATGTCGCGATGGGCGATCCGGTGTGCGAGCGGCTGACGGAGCTCACCGCCGCAGCGGTCGCGCAGGCCGGCGGCGAGCCGCACCGCGGCGCCACCTATCTGGCGATGGAGGGCCCGCAATTCTCGACCCGCGCGGAGAGCAAGCTCTACCGCCAATGGGGCGCGCAGGTGATCGGCATGACCGGCATGCCCGAAGCCAAGCTCGCGCGCGAGGCCGAGCTGCCCTATGCGCTGCTCGCCATGGTGACCGATTGGGACAGCTGGCGCGACGGCGAGGCGGCGGTCGATGTCGGCGCGATCCTGGCGCAGATGGCGGCCAATGGCGCGCTGGCGCGGCGGACGGTGGAGGAACTGGTGCGCGCGCTGCCGCAGCGGCGCGAACCCTCGCCGATCGACCGCACGCTCGATTTCGCGGTGATCACCGCGCCCGAACAGCGCGACCGCGGGCTGATGACCAAGCTCGATGCCGTCGCCGGGCGGTTGCTGGCGCAGGAGCGGGGCTGACTTGCAGGATCTGCTGGTCATAGGTGGCGGGATCAACGGCGTGGGCATCGCCCGCGACGCCGCCGGGCGCGGGCTCTCGGTGACCCTGTGCGAGAAGGACGATCTCGCCTCGCACACCTCCTCAGCGAGCACCAAGCTGGTCCATGGCGGCCTGCGCTATCTCGAGCAATACGAGTTCCGCCTCGTCGCCGAAGCGCTGCGCGAGCGCGAGGTGCTGCTCAAGGCCGCGCCGCACATCATCTGGCCGCTGCGCTTCGTGCTCCCGCACGACAAGGGGCTGCGCCCCGGCTGGATGCTGCGGATCGGGCTGGCGCTCTACGACACCATCGGCGGGCGCCGCAGCCTGCCGCGCAGCCGCGGGGTCGATCTGACCCGGCCGCCGCATCGCGGCGTGCTGCAGGACCGGCTGAAGCGCGGGTTCGAATATTCCGACTGCTGGGTCGAGGATGCGCGGCTGGTGGTGCTCTGTGCGATGGACGCCCGCGAACGCGGCGCACAGATCCTCACGCGGACGGAATGCGTTGCGCTCGAACGGCACAAGTCGCACTGGCGCGCGACGCTGCGCAGCGCCGACGGCACCACAAGCACCGTCGAGGCGCGCGCGCTCGCCAATGCGGCCGGCCCCTGGGTTGACGCGGTCGCGCGCAACGCGCTCGGCGCCGGCACGCCCGCGCGGCTCAGGCTGGTCAAGGGAAGCCACATCATCGTCCCGCGCAAGTTCCCCGGCGAGCACGCCTATATCTTCCAGAACGGCGACGGGCGGGTGGTCTTCGCGATCCCCTACGAGCGCGACTTCACACTGGTGGGCACCACCGATCAGCTGTTCGAGGGCGATCTCGACAGCGTGCGGATCTCGCAGGAGGAGCGCGCCTATCTGCGCGAGGCCGCCGGAGAATATTTCCAGAGCGGCATCTCGGACAACGAGATCATCTCCAGCTACGCGGGTGTGCGCCCGCTCTACGAGGACAGTTCGGCCAGGAATTCCACTGTCACCCGCGATTACGCCTTCGAGCTCGAGGCAAAAGGCGGCGCGCCGATCCTCTCGGTCTATGGCGGCAAGATCACCACCTTCCGCAAGCTGGCCGAACATGCGCTCGCCAGACTCGCGCCGCATCTGCCCATGGGTCCGGAATGGACCCGCGAGGCACCGCTCCCGGGCGGCGAGATGGCGGACTTCGCGGCCTTCCTGTGGCGCGCGGGCGATCGCTATGCCTGGGTGCCGCCCGAAATGCTGCTGCGGCTCGCCCGCGCCTATGGCACGCGGATCGACCGAGTCATCGGCACCGCCGACGGGCTCGACCGGCTCGGCGACCATTTCGGCGGCGATCTCTACGAGGCGGAGCTGCGCTATTTGGTGAAAGAGGAGTTCGCGCGGACCGCCCAGGACATTCTCTGGCGGCGCAGCAAGCTCGGGCTGCACCTGCCTGCGGAAACGGAACGGCGGGTCGCGGATTGGTTGGAGAAGGAGGGCGGCGACTCCGCTTGATTGCCCGTGCGAGCGGGTCCAAGGGCCGCCCGTTATCGCACCTGTTGTCGCAAATCGAAGATTCGAGTTTCCTCCCCATGGCCCGTAACGACCCCACCACGCATCTCGACCGCCAGTCCATCCGGCTCGCCTATCGCCAGGAAGAGGAGGAATGCGTCGCGGAACGGCTGGCTCAGGCCAGGCCGGTCGCGGCTCTGCACGACGAGGCGCAGGCGCTGGCGATCACGCTGGTCGAGGGCGCGCGGCGTCAGAAGGCCAGCGGGCTCGACGCCTTCCTGCATCAGTTCGGGCTCGCCACCGAAGAAGGCATCGCGCTGATGTGCCTCGCCGAAGCGCTGCTGCGCGTTCCCGACAGCCGCACCGCCGACGCGCTGATCCGCGACAAGATCGGCGATATCGACTGGTCGGAACATGTCGGCGAATCGAGCTCGACCTTCGTCAACGCCGCGACCTTCTCGCTGATGCTGACCGGCGAGGTGCTCGAGCGCCCCGAGGAACAACAGCGCGGGATGGCGCGGACCTTCAAGCGGACCATGAACCGCCTCGGCGAACCGGTGATCCGGACCGCGACGCTGCAGGCGATGCGCATCCTCGGGGGCCAGTTCGTGTTCGGGCGGACCATGAACGAGGCGCTCAAGCGCGCCGCGCCCGAGCGCGCCCGCGGGCTCACCCACAGCTTCGACATGCTGGGCGAGGCGGCGATGACCTTTGCCGATGCCGACCGCTATCGCGTGGCCTATGAAGGCGCGATCGAGCGGCTCGCGAAGGAAGCCGGCGCCGGGGTCCATGGCTCGCCGGGCATCTCGGTCAAGCTCTCCGCGCTCTATCCCAAATACGACTTCTTCCACCGCGAGGCGGCGATCGAGGCGCTGGTACCGATCCTGCGCGATCTCGCGGGCAAGGCGCGCGATGCCGATATCCATTTCACCGTCGATGCCGAGGAAGCCGAACGGCTCGAACCCTCGCTCGATATCCTCGAGGCGCTGGTTGCCGACGACACGCTGTTCGCCAACGGTACCGCCACCGGCTGGACCGGTTTCGGGCTGGCGATCCAGGCCTATCAGAAGCGCGCGGTGCCGCTGTGCGACTGGACCGCCAAGCTCGCGCGGCGTCACGGCCGCCAGCTGTTCGTCCGGCTGGTCAAGGGCGCCTATTGGGACACCGAGATCAAGCTGAGCCAGGTCGGCGGCTACAAGGACTTTCCGGTCTTTACCCGCAAGGTCGCAACCGATGTCTCCTATCTCGCCTGCGCCGAGCGGCTCATGGCGGCGGGGAGCGCGATCCATCCGGCCTTCGCCACGCACAACGCCTATACGATCGGCGCGATCAAGGCCTTGGCGCAGAGCCACGGGCGCGATGGCGGCTACGAATTCCAGCGGCTGCACGGCATGGGCGAAGACGTCTACGGCGCGCTCGCCAAGCACGAGGGCAATGCGCGCACCCCGGTGCGGATCTATGCGCCGGTGGGGAGCCACAAGGACCTGCTCGCCTATCTGGTGCGCCGCCTGCTCGAGAACGGTGCCAATTCCAGCTTCGTCAACCGCATGGCCGATGCCGGCGTGCCCGCCGCCGATCTCGCAACCGATCCGGTAGCCGAGCTCGCCGCGCTCGAGCCGAAGCGCAATCCCGACATTCCGCTCCCGGGCGACATCTTTCCGAACCGCATCAACAGCGCGGGCGTCGATCTGGGCGATCCGCTGGTGCGCGAACCGCTGATCGAGCGGCTCGACAAATTGCGCGCCCGCCGCTGGCACGCCGAGCCGACCTTCCTGTTCGAGGATCAGGAAGGCGAGGTCGCGCCGATCACCAAGCCGCACGACCTCACCATCGAGGTCGGCACGCGGCGCGATGCGCTGCCCGAGGAAGTCGATCAGGCGATCCGCATCGCGCAGGCGGTCCAGCCCGGCTGGAACGCGCTGGGCGGCGAAAAGCGCGCGCTGCTGCTCGAGGAAGCGGCCGATGTGTTCGAGGCGCATACCGACGAATTCCTCTCGCTGTGCCAGCGCGAGGCGGGCAAGACCCTGCCCGATGCCGTGCTCGAACTGCGCGAAGCGGTCGATTTCCTGCGGTTCTACGCGGGTGAGGCGCGGCGGCTGTTCTCGGGTTCCTTCGCGCTTCCGGGGCCGACCGGCGAGGAGAACCGGCTGACCATGGCCGGGCGCGGCGTCTTCGCCACGATCTCGCCGTGGAACTTCCCGCTGGCGATCTTCATCGGCCCCGCCGCCGCTGCGCTCGCCGCGGGCAATTCGGTGGTCGCCAAGCCCGCCGAGCAGACCCCGCTGATCGCCGCGCTGGCGGTCAAGCTGTGCCACCGCGCGGGCATCCCGCGCGAGGTGTTCCAGCTGCTCCCCGGTGCAGGCGAGGTCGGCCAGTTCATCACCTCCGATCCGCGGATCGCGGGCGTGTCCTTCACCGGATCGACCGAGACCGCGCATGCGATCAACCGCTCGCTGGCCGCGCGCGACGGACCCATCGCCACCTTCATCGCCGAGACCGGCGGGCAGAATGCGATGATCGTGGACAGCTCGGCGCTGCCCGAGCAGGTGACCCGCGACGTGGTCGCCTCGGCCTTTCAGAGCGCGGGCCAGCGCTGTTCGGCGCTGCGGATGCTCTATATCCAGGACGAGGTCTTCGACGAGATGGTGACCATGATCCGCGGCGCCTTCGAGGCGCTGGTGATCGGCGATCCCGCGCAGCTCGCGACCGATGTCGGCCCGGTTATCGACCCCGACGCCAAGGCCGCGCTCGAGCGCCATGTCGCAAGGCGGCGCAAGAACGGCCGCACCGTGTGGCGGCGCAAGCTGCCGCGCGGGGTGGCCAATGGCTGCTTCGTCGCCCCCACCATCATCGAGCTGGAATCGATTTCCGACCTGCGGCGCGAGAATTTCGGTCCCGTGCTCCACGTCGCGCGCTTCAAGGGCAGCGAGCTCGAGAAGGTGGTCGATGATATCAATGCCACCGGATACGGGCTGACGCTGGGCCTCCACAGCCGGATCGAGACGACGCGGCAATTCGTCGAGGCGCGCGCGCGGGTCGGCAATTTCTACGTCAACCGCAACCAGATCGGCGCGGTCGTCGAAAGCCAGCCCTTCGGCGGCGAGGGCCTGTCGGGGACCGGACCCAAGGCGGGCGGGCCGAACTATGTGGCGCGCTTCGCCACCGAGCGCGTGGTCTGCATCGACACCACCGCGGCGGGCGGCAACGCCAGCCTGCTCGCGCAATAGGCAAAGCACCCGCCGGAGTTTTCATTGAAGGTTCAAGTGGGTGTGGGCTAGGAGGCGTCGCATGGGACGCCTCTTCCAGCTCGCACTCGCGCTCACCGCTCTGTTCTGGGCCGCCGGCGCGGCTGCGCAGGTTCAGGTCACCTTCCACAGCTTCGACGGTTCGGTGCTGTTCGGCCGCTATCCCCACACCTTCGTGTCGCTGGAAGGCACGCTGGAAGACGGGACCCCGATCAGGGAGAATTACGGCTTTTCCGCCAAAAGCGCCTCGCCCGCGGTGCTCGCGGGGCCGGTGGAGCATGTCATCCTGGTTGAGAAGGACAAGTGGATCGACCGGACCAATCAGCACTTCACGCTGACCATCGACGATGCGAAATATTGGGCGATCCGCAAGGAGGTCGCGCGCTGGCGCGATGCGCCGGGGAAATATTACGACCTCGCCACGCGCAACTGCATCCATTTCGTCGGCGCGATCGCGCAGATCGTCGGGGTCAGGGTCAGCTATCCTAAAGACATGCTGCGCCGCCCCAAGAAATGGCTCAACCATGTCGCCGCCAACAACCCGCAATTGCGCGCGCCGCAGATCGACTAGGGATAAGCGCGGGGCGCAGGCTTGCGCGGCGCGGCGGGGTGAAGGATCGTCCACCCATGGCGATTCTCTCCGACAAATGGATCCGCTCCAAGGCGCAGACCGAGGGCATGATCGAACCCTTCACCGAGGCGCAGCGGCGCGACGGCTGCATTTCCTACGGGCTGAGCTCCTACGGCTATGACGCGCGCGTCGCCGACGAGTTCAAGATCTTCACCAATGTCGATTCGACCATCGTCGATCCCAAGCAGTTCGACCCCCGCAGCTTCGTCGATCGCCAGACCGATGTCTGCATCATCCCGCCCAACAGCTTCGCGCTCGCCCGCACGGTGGAATATTTCCGCGTGCCCGAGGACGTCCTGGTGATCTGTCTGGGCAAATCGACCTATGCGCGCTGCGGGATCATCGTCAATGTGACCCCGCTCGAACCGGGCTGGGAAGGCCATGTGACGCTGGAGTTCTCCAACACCACCCCGCTGCCCGCCAAGATCTACGCCAATGAGGGCGCGTGCCAGTTCCTGTTCCTGCAGGGCAACGAACGCTGCGAGACCAGCTATCGCGACCGCGCGGGCAAATATATGGGCCAGCGCGGGGTCACCCTGCCCAGGCTCTAGCGTCGCCCCGCCGGGATGCGGCTCACTCGTGCCGCAGCGCGTCGATCGGATCGAGTTTCGAGGCGCGCCGCGCGGGATAATAGCCGAACAGGATCCCCATCGCTGCCGAGAAGACGAAACTGAGGATGTTGATCGTCGGATCGAAGACGAAGGGTACCTCGATCAGCCCGGCCAGGCTCCATGAAAACAGGAAGGCCAGCCCGATCCCGAGCAGACCGCCGAAGCAGCACAGCACCACGGCCTCGGTCAGGAACTGCAGCCGCACCTCGCGCGCCAGCGCGCCGATGGCGAGGCGGATGCCGATCTCGCGGGTCCGCTCGGTGACCGAGACCAGCATGATGTTCATGATCCCGATCCCGCCGACCAGCAGGCTGATCGAGGCGATCACCGCCACCATCGCGGTCAGCGCGCCGGTCGCCGCGCCCAGCGCCTGATTGACCTGGGCGGTGTCAATGACGTTGAAGTCATTGTCGGTCCCGACCTGCAGCAACCGCCTTTCGCGCAGCAGTTCGACCAGCGAATCCTGGATCGCGGCGCTCGAATAGGCGGGATCGTATTTGATCACGAAACTCTGGATGTTGTCGTTGCCGGTGAAGCGCCGCTGCACCGTCTTGAGCGGCATCATCACGACATTGTCGGCATCCTGCCCGCCGCCGCCCTGACCGCGCTCCTCGAGCACGCCGATCACGGTGCAGGAGACCTGGTCGAGCCGCAGCTGCTCGCCCAGCGGGCTGGCCCCGGGAACGAAGATCGCCTCGATCACCTTGGGGCCGACCAGGCAGACGTTGCGGCCCCCGGTTTCCTCCTCGCGGGTGAACGGACGCCCTTGTGCAACGCCGATCGTCTGCGCGCGCAGATAGGCGTTCTCCACGCCCTCGACATTGGTGGACCAGTCCTGCCCGTTGTTGAACGCGGTCGTGGGAGCGGTAACGCTGCCCGCAGCCTCGACCACGCCCGCGATCTGGTTGCTGACCGCGTCGACATCGTCGCGATCGAAGGGCCGCGGGGTTCCCCGGTCGCCGCCGGTGGGGAAGACGATGAAGACGTTCGAGCCGAGCGAGGAAATCTCCTCCTTGACCGAGGCGGTCACGCCATTGCCCAGCGTCACCATGGTGATGACCGCGGCCACGCCGATGATGATCCCCAGCGTGGTCAGGAAGGAGCGCAGCAGATGGCGCCGGATCTCGCGAAACGACAGCAGCAGGGTGGCGCCGAACATGCCCAGCATCAGACCGCAGCCACCGCGTGCCCGGCCAGATTGCCGCGCTCGACCGATTCGACCAGCCCGTCGCGGAAATGGACGATGGTGTTGGCGAAGGCGGCCATTTCCTTCTCATGCGTGACCATCAATATGGTGATGCCCTCGCGGTTGAGCCGGGTCAGCAGTTCCATGATCTCGATCGAGCGTTCGGTATCGAGATTGCCCGTCGGTTCGTCGGCGAGCAGAACGTCGGGCTGCGTCACCAGCGCCCGCGCGATCGCGACGCGCTGCTGCTGCCCGCCCGAGAGTTCCGCCGGGGTGTGATCGGCCCAGGGACCGAGCCCGACCTGATCGAGCGAGCGCATCGCGGCGACCCGCCGTGCCTTCTTGGTCTCGCCGCGATAGAGCAGCGGGAGTTCCACATTCTCGATCGCACTGGTGCGCGAGAGCAGGTTGAACCCCTGAAACACGAAGCCGAGATATTTGCGCCGCAGCAGGCTGCGCTGGTCGCGGTCGAGCGATTGCACCTCGACCCCGCGAAACCGGAAAATCCCAGCCGTGGGGACATCGAGACAGCCCAGGATGTTCATCGTGGTCGATTTGCCCGAACCCGACGGGCCCATGATCGCCACGAAATCGCCGCGCTCGATCGTGAAGCCCACGCCCTTGAGCGCCTGGAACGCCGCCGCGCCCTCGCCGAAGGTCTTGGTTATTCCGACCAGCTCGATCAGCGGCGCTTCGCTCATGGCGTGTCGGCCTCGATCCCGGTCACGACCTCCATCCCCGCCTCGAGTTCGTCCGAGCGGACCACCGTCAGCCGCCCGTCGCTCTGCCCCGTGACGACCTCGATCGCCCGGAGCGTGCCATCGGCCTGCGTCACATAGACCTGCTGGCGGCTGCCGACGCCGATCGTCGCGCGCTGTTCGTTCTGCTCGAGCCCGATCGAGGGGTTGAGCACGCCGCCGCCCTCTTCCTCCTCGGCATCGGGGCGGAAGCGCAGCGCGCTGTTGGGCACCAGCATCCGCCGCCCGGTGCTCTGCGTGGCGATGGTCGCGGTCGCGGTCATCCCCGGGCGCAGCAGACCCTGCGCGTTGCGCACCGAGAGCAGCGCGTCGTAGCTGATCACCGAATTGGTCTGCGCGGCCGCATTGGCCTGCTGGCTCGCCTCCGAAGCGGTGTTGCTGCTTGCCTGGTCGACGCGCTCGACCACCGCGGGAAAGCGGCGACCGGGATAGGCGTCGACGGTGAAGCTGGCTTCCTGCCCTTCCTCGACCTCGCCGACATCGGCCTCGTCGATCGCGACCTGCAGCTGCATGGCGGAGAGATCCTCGGCAATGATGAACAGCGTCGGCGTGCTGAAGCTGGCCGCCACGGTCTGGCCGGGCTCGACCTGCCGCGCGAGCACGATCCCCGCGACCGGCGAGCGGACCACCGCGCGGTT
>JAHJWA010000130.1 GCA_018828205.1 Alphaproteobacteria bacterium | reverse complement strand
CGACGCCGCACTTCTCGCAGACGACGCCCTTGTACTTCATACGCTTGTACTTGCCGCACAGGCACTCGTAATCCTTCACCGGACCGAAGATCCGCGCGCAGAACAGCCCGTCACGCTCGGGCTTGAACGTGCGGTAGTTGATGGTCTCGGGCTTCTTGATCTCGCCGAAGCTCCACGAGCGAATCCGCTCGGGGGAAGCGATCCCGATCTGGATCTGGTCGAAGGTTTCCGGCTTGGCGAGCTGGTTGGTGAATTTGGTCAGTTCGTTCATGACAATTCCCTAGCGGGTGAATTTCGTTCGGACGGAAGGGGGGCCGGCCCTGAGACCGGCCCCTTTCCCGCCTATTGCGCCGCGATCTGCAGGCCGTCGTCGTCCTCGTCCTCGTTGATCGAGGAGAGTTCGACATTGAGGCCGAGGCTGCGCATTTCCTTGACGAGCACGTTGAAGCTCTCCGGAATGCCGGCCTCGAAGGTGTCGTCACCCTTGACGATCGCCTCGTAGACCTTGGTCCGGCCGATCACGTCATCCGACTTCACGGTGAGGATTTCCTGCAGCGTGTAGGCGGCGCCGTAGGCCTGGAGCGCCCAGACCTCCATCTCGCCGAAGCGCTGGCCGCCGAACTGCGCCTTACCGCCCAGCGGCTGCTGGGTGACGAGGCTGTAGGGGCCGATCGAACGCGCGTGGATCTTGTCGTCCACCAAGTGGTGCAGCTTGAGCATGTAGATGATGCCCACGGTGACCTTGCGGTCGAAGGCCTCGCCGGTGCGGCCGTCGTAAAGGACCGACTGGCCCGATCCGTCGAGCCCGGCCTGTTCGAGCTGGGTCGTGACATCGCCTTCGCGCGCGCCGTCGAACACCGGGGTGCCCATCGGCACGCCGAGATAGAGGTTGCTCGCGAGCTCCACCACTTCCTCGTCCGACCTTGTGTCGATCGTCTCGTGGTAGTTTTCGCCGTAAACCTCTTTCAGCTTCTCGCGGACCGCCTCGGGCGGCTGGGCCGCCTCCGGATCCGGATTGGCTTCGCGCCATTCCGCCAGCGAGGCGGTAACCTGCTGGCCGAACGCGCGCGCCGCCATCCCGAGGTGCGTCTCGAAGATCTGACCGACGTTCATGCGCGACGGCACGCCGAGCGGGTTGAGAACGACATCGACCGGAGTACCGTCCTCGAGGAAGGGCATGTCCTCCTGCGGCAGGATCCGGCTGATGACGCCCTTGTTGCCGTGACGGCCAGCCATCTTGTCGCCCGGCTGCAGCTTGCGCTTCACCGCGACGAAGACCTTGACCATCTTGAGCACGCCCGGGGCGAGTTCGTCACCGCGTTCGAGCTTCTCTTTGCGGTCCTCGAACTTGGCATCGATGATCTTGACGGCTTCGTCGTACTGCGACTTGACCGCCTCGATCTGCGTCTGGCGCTGATCGTCGGCCACCGCGAACTTGAACCACTCGTGCTGCTCGATGCCTTCGAGGAGTTCCTCGTCGATCTCGACACCCTTCTTGACGCCCTTGGGGGCGGCGGAAGCGGTCTGACCCATCAGCATGTCGCGCAGGCGGTTGTAGGTCGCGCGGTTGAGGATGGCGCGTTCGTCCGCGGCATCCTTGCGCAGATGCTCGATTTCCTCGTTCTGGATCGCACGGGTACGGTCGTCGATCTCGATGCCGTGACGGTTGAACACGCGCACTTCGACCACCGTACCGGCAACGCCGGGCGGGAGACGCAGCGAGGTGTCGCGAACGTCCGAGGCCTTCTCGCCGAAGATCGCGCGGAGGAGCTTTTCCTCCGGCGTCATCGGGCTCTCGCCCTTGGGCGTGATCTTGCCCGCCAGGATGTCGCCGGGGTGAACCTCGGCGCCGATGTAGACGATGCCCGCCTCGTCGAGGTTGCGCAGCGCTTCCTCGCCGACATTGGGAATGTCGCGGGTGATGTCTTCCGGGCCCAGCTTGGTGTCGCGGGCCATGACTTCGAATTCCTCGATGTGGATCGAGGTGAAGACGTCTTCCGAGACGATGCGCTCCGACATGAGGATCGAGTCCTCATAGTTGTAGCCGTTCCACGGCATGAACGCGACGAGCGCGTTACGGCCAAGCGCCAGATCGCCGAGGTCGGTCGACGGACCGTCCGCGATGATGTCACCCTTGTTGACGATGTCGCCAACCGTCACCAGCGGGCGCTGGTTGACGCAGGTGTTCTGGTTCGAACGCTGGAACTTCTGCAGACGGTAGATGTCGACGCCGGACTTACCCGGATCGAGATCTTCCGTTGCACGCACAACGATACGGGTCGCATCGACCTGGTCGACCACGCCGCCGCGACGGGCACCAATGGCAGCACCGGAGTCACGGGCGACGATCGGCTCCATGCCGGTCCCGACGAACGGGGCTTCGGCACGCAGGAGCGGCACGGCCTGACGCTG
>JAHJWA010000129.1 GCA_018828205.1 Alphaproteobacteria bacterium | reverse complement strand
GCCTCCGGCCAGATCAGCCCCGACGGCAAATGGCTCAGCTGGCGCGCGCCCAAGAACGGGGTGATGAACGTCTGGATCGCTCCGGTCAGCGACCCCACCGCCGCGCGCGCGATCACCGCTTCGACGGATCGTCCCATTCCGCAGTATTTCTGGGCGCCCGACAGCCGCAGTGTGCTCTATGTCCAGGACAAGGGCGGCGACGAGAATTTTCTGCTTTACGGTGTCGACATCGCCTCGGGGACCGAGCGCACCCTGACCCCGTTCGAGAACACAAGGGTTCAGGTCGTCGGCACGTCGAACCGGATCAAGGACAGGGTACTGATCGGGGTCAACAACCGTGACCCTCGCTTTCACGACGTCCACATGCTCGATCTCAACAGCGGCGAACTCACGCTGGTGCAGCAGAACGACAGCTATGCCGGCTTCCTCGCCGACGACAATCTCGAGCTGCGCATGGCAATCCGCCCGAATGCGGCTGGCGGGAATGACTTCTTCCCCATCGTCGATGGTGACATCTCCGCCGAGGCGAGCGACAGCACCGGGCTCGAGGATTCGCTGACCACCCAGCCCGCCGGCTTCACCACCGACGGCACGACCATGTACTGGATCGACAGCCGCGGTCGCAACACCGCCGCGCTGGTTGCCCAGAACGTCGCCACCGGCGAGAAGACCGTGATCGCCCAGAACGACAAGGCCGATATCGGCGGGGCCATGACCGATCCCCGGACCGGCGAGATCGAGGCCTACAGCTTCACCTATCTGACCACCGAGTGGACTGCGATCGACCCCGAAATCAAGGCTTCGCTCGACTGGCTCGACACCCGGCTCGAGGGCAATTTCGGCGTCCAGTCGCGGACCGAGGACGACAGCAAATGGGTAGTCTGGAACGACCCGCTGACCGCGCCGACCAAGGCCTATATCTTTGATCGCGACGGGGAGACCCTCACCGAGTTCTACAACGCCCGGCCCGAACTGGCGGGGGCGCCGCTGCAGACGATGCATCCGCTCGAGCTGACCTCGCGCGACGGGCTCACCCTGCCCTCCTATCTGACGCTTCCGCCCGGCAGCGATGCCGATGGCGACGGCACGCCCGAAGCCGCCGTGCCGTTGGTGCTGATGGTCCACGGCGGGCCCTGGGCACGCGATGGCTATGGCTACAATTCCTACCACCAATGGCTCGCCAACCGCGGCTATGCGGTGCTCAGCGTCAACTTCCGCGGCTCGACCGGCTTCGGCAAGGAGTTCATCTCCGCCGGCGATCTCGAATGGGGCCGCAAGATGCACGACGATCTGATCGACGCGGTCGACTGGGCGGTGGCCGAGGGAATCACCGATGCCGACAAGGTGGCGATCATGGGCGGCTCCTATGGGGGATATGCCACGCTCGCCGGGCTGACTTTCACCCCCGAGACCTTCGCCTGCGGGATCGATATCGTCGGCCCCTCCAATCTGGAAACCCTGCTCGAGACGATACCGCCCTATTGGGAACCGCTGATTGCGCAGTTCCACGAGCGGATGGGCAATCCCAACACGCCCGAAGGTCTCGCCATGCTCAAGGAGCGTAGCCCGCTCCATTCCGCCGACCGGATCGTCAAGCCGCTGCTGATCGGCCAGGGGGCCAATGATCCGCGCGTCAAGCAGGCCGAGAGCGACCAGATCGTCGCCGCGATGCAGGAGAAGAACATCCCGGTCACCTATGTGCTGTTCCCCGACGAAGGCCACGGTTTCGCGAAGCCGAACAACAACATCGCCTTCAATGCGGTGGCCGAGAACTTCCTTGCCACCTGCCTCGGCGGGCGCGCTGAGCCAATCGGCGACACGGTCAAGGGATCGACCGCGCAGATCGTCGAAGGCGAGGAATATGTTCAGGGCCTGGCCGAAGCTCTGGGCGGTTGACGCCCGGATAAATCGGATCGACAAGCGGGCCGCGCGGAGACCACCTCCGCGCGGCTTGTTCGTCTTGGGAGAATTGGGTTGAGCGCGAGAAAGGCGATTTTCGTCACCGGAGGCGGTTCCGGGATCGGGCGCGCCATAGCGCAGCATTTCGGCCGGCAGGGCTGGTTCGTCGGCCTCGGCGACATCGACGAGCACGGCATGGAGGTCACGGCCGACGGCCTGCCCGGCGGGCACCATTACCTCCATAGGCTCGACGTCCGCGACCGCGCGGAATGGGAGGTCGCGCTCGGCGCCTTCTCGATGGCCACCGGCGGGAGGATCGACGTGGTCGTCAACAATGCGGGTATCCCGCTGGGAGGCTCGCTGATCGATAACAGCGCCGAGGAGATCGAGCGCTGCCTCGACATCAATCTCAAGGGCGTGCTGTTCGGCGCTCAGGCAGCGCATCCGCACCTCAAGAAGACCGCCCCGGGCTCCTGCCTGCTCAACACCGCGAGCGCGGCGGGCATCTTCGGCTCCCCCGGGGCCAGCGTCTACAGCGCGACCAAATTCGCCGTGCGCGGGCTGACCGAGAGCCTCGACGGCGAATGGCACGAGGACGGGATCAAGGTCCGCTCGCTGTGTCCGGGCTTCATCGAGACCCCGCTGCTCGACAAGACCCCCAATCACGGCGCCAACGAGGCGATCCGCGACCGCGTCAACGCTGCAGGGCTCGAGATCACCCCGGTCGAGGATGTCGCGCTGGCCGCCTGGGAGGCGGTCCATGGCGACAGGGTCCACACGCTGGTCGGCCAGACCGCGCGCAAGCTCGCCTTCGCGGTTCGCTGGATGCCCGGCCGGTTGCGCAAGATGTCGCGCAGCAGCTCGCGCGCGCTGGGGCGCTAGCCGCGTTGGCCTAAAGCAGCGCGTCGATGTCCTTGGCCATGTTGACGTCGCGCAGGCTCAGCCCATCGGCGTCATGCGTGGTCAGCGTGATCTCGACCTTGTTGTAGACATTGGACCATTCGGGGTGATGGTCCCGTTTCTCGGCGATAAGTGCGACGCGCACCATGAAGCCGAAGGCCTCGCTGAAATCCTTGAATTCGAAACTGCGGTGGATGGCCTTGCCCTCGCGGGCCAGCGTCCACTTGCGCAGCGCCCCGAGCCAGCTCGCGCGTTCGTCCTCGTTCAACTCTCGAACCGGCATGACCCATCTCCTTTGCTTGTCGGCTGCGCGCCTTTTGCCTATCGACCCTAGCCATGCAAGCCCGTCTCGTCGCGAAGGATATCGTCTGCCGCCGCGGCGACCGGCTGCTGTTCCGGGGGGTCTCCTGCGCGCTCGGCCCCGGCGAGGCGCTGCATGTCGCCGGTGCCAACGGGATCGGCAAGTCGAGCCTGATCCGCATCCTCGCCGGTTTGCTGCGTCCCTTTGCCGGAGATGTGGCACGCAGCGGCGGCGTCGGCCTGCTCGACGAACGTCCCGCATTGGACCCGCAGGCCAGCCTGCAGGCGGCGCTGGGCTTCTGGGCCGCGCTCGATGGAACCAGGCCGATGGCGCTCACCGACCATGCCGACGCGCTGGGGCTCTACGATCTGTTCGACGTCCCCGTCCGCTATCTCTCCACCGGCCAGACCAAGCGCGCCGCGCTGGCGCGGCTGATGGGGCAGCAGGTGCCGATCTGGCTGCTCGACGAACCGCTCAACGGGCTCGACCCCCCAGGAGTCGCGTTGGTCGAGGATCTGGTCGCGCGGCATCTCGTCGGCGGCGGGATCGCGATCATCGCCTCGCACCAGCGCTTCGCGGTCTCCGCCGCCACGCTGACCCTCGCGGAGTTCGCCGCGTGATCGGCGTACTGCTGCGCCGCGATCTGGCGGTGCTGCTGCCGGGCGGAAGACGCGGTGGCTCGCTGCTGCCGCTGCTGTTCTTCCTCGCGGTCGCCATGCTCTACCCCTTCGCGGGCGGTCCCGAGCCCGAATTGCTCGCGCGCACCGGTGGCGGGGTGATCTGGGTCGCGGCGCTGCTCGCGGCGATCCTCCCCCTCGAACGGCTGGTCAGCGCCGATCTCGAAGCGGGCGTGTTCGACCAGCTGCACCTGCGCGGCGTGTCGGAGGAATGGGCCATGGCGAGCCGACTGCTCGCGCACTGGCTGGCCTTCGCGCCGCTGCTGCTGCTCGCCGCGCTTCCCGCAGCGGCATTGCTCAACCTCCCCTCGGAGACGCTGCGCGCGCTGTTGCTCGGCCTGCTCGCGGGCACCCCGGGGCTCGCCGCGATCGGGCTCGCCATCGCCGCGCTCACCGCCTCGCTGCGCGGGGCCGCGGCGCTGTCCGGGCTGATGGTGATCCCTCTGGCGGTGCCGATCCTGATCTTCGGCGCCGGCTCGCTCGCGCGTCCCGATGGCGCGGGGCTGGCGCTGACCGCCGCGATCAGCCTCGGCCTCTGCGCGCTCGCCCCCTTCGCCGCGGGCGCGGCGATCCGCGCGGCGCGGGAGGGTTAGGCGGTGAAGGCGCTGCGCGATCCGATCCGGCTGATACCGCTGCTGTTTGGTGCCGCGATCGTGGTGGGAACGCTGCTGCTCAGCCTGCCCCTCGCCACGCAGGACGGTGTTCGCGCACCGCTGCTCACGGCGCTGTTCACCGCGACCTCGGCGGTCTCGGTGACCGGGCTGAT
>JAHJWA010000128.1 GCA_018828205.1 Alphaproteobacteria bacterium | reverse complement strand
CTGCGCGGCGCGCTCACCATCGCGGCGCTTGCGACCCGCACGGCGCTGCAGCGCTTCGACCAGAGATCGCCCGGCTGGGAGATCGCGGAGGCCGCGCGCCGGACCGTTGCAACGGGTCCACCGGCAGCGCTCGAGCCGATGGTTGCGACCTTGCGCGCCATCGCGCGGCAGGCGCGCAACGAACTCGCCCGGATCGATGCCCTGGAGCGCGCCTGCATCGCGGCGGATGACCGCGAACGCTTCGTCCACGCCTTCGCCACGGCCGGACTGGAGCTGCGCGCCGCGAAAGCGGTCTGCGAACCCTCCGGCCGCGCCTTCGCGAACTTCCTGACCTTCTTCTAGACCGGGCCGGCCGGCAGCCTGCGAGGGCTCGCGGAGCATTCTCCCGGTTCCCTCAAGCATCAGCCCCTGGCCAGCGCAAAGAAAAAGGGCGGCGGACCGAAGTCCACCGCCCTTCATTCCTTCGCCTTGCGGCGAGCGCGTTCCTAGAACTTGAACGTGCCCGACACGAAGTAACGGCGACCCAGCACGTCGTAGGTGCTCGGGTAGGTGTTGGCCTGCTCCTGGTTGTCACCCAGCAGCAGCGAGTTCGGACGACCGACCACGTTACCGTTCGCGTCGAACACCGGGGTGTCCGGAAGCGTGTTGAACAGGTTGTTGACGCCGATGTTCATGCTGAAGTTCTCGTAGACATCGAAACCGAACGAGAGATCGATCAGGTCGTAGGCTTCGATGGTTTCGATACCGTTGGCCGCAGCATAGTTCGTATC
This sequence comes from Alphaproteobacteria bacterium, assembly GCA_018828205.1. Classification (GTDB taxonomy): domain Bacteria; phylum Pseudomonadota; class Alphaproteobacteria; order Sphingomonadales; family Sphingomonadaceae; genus Qipengyuania. The sequence goes on along the minus strand of JAHJWA010000128.1, from coordinate 17,966 downwards.
ATCATCGTCGTCACCCACGGCGCTGATGTGACGCCATGCGACCGAAGTGGTCACCGGACCGTCGATGAACGAGGCGCGGCTCGTCCACTTGAACTCCGGCGTCGGCTCGCCACAGGTGAGGCCGAACTGACCCGAACATTCGATCACAGCTTCGGGGTTGGCGACATCGGGAACGAAGAACGAGCTCTCGGTCCAGGTTCCGAGGAACGACAGGTTGACCCGCTGTTCGCCGGTGTCGGTGAAGAGCGAGAAGGGGATCGAAGAGCTGTAGTTCACCTCGAGATCGACACCCGAGACGCCGAGCGAAGCGATGTTTGCACCGCCAAGCACCGGTGCATTCTGACGATCGAAAGCACCGCTCGCGTCACGTTTGCCAACAAAGTTGGCGCAGTTGGCCGAGTTGATGCTTGCCGCGGGAGAACGGCCATTGCCGCCGAAACACAGATCCAATGCAGTCTGAAGACCGATCGTCGTGATAGCATTGTCGATCTGGATGTCGAAATAATCGGCAGTGATGGTCAGACCGGGGACGAACGCCGGCTGCAGCACCACACCTGCGGTGAAGCTGTCGGAGACTTCTTCGCTCAGGTTGGGGTTGCCGCCGAAGAGCGCTGCAATCTGCACGTCCGGCTGGACCGTCGTCGAGTTGCCGAGGTTACCCACCGGAACACCGTTGGCGACGCAGAGATCGCGCAGAGCGCCCGACGTTGCCGCCTGAGTGCCGCAAGGATCGGTTGCGGGCGGGAACCCGATCGCCGTACCCTGGAAGAGTTCGGCGACGTTGGGCGCACGAATGGCACGCTGGTATTGAGCACGGAAGGTGATGTCCCGGATCGGCGAGAACTGAATGCCGCCGGCATAGGTGAAGGCGTCACCGACGGTTTCGAGCGAGTACTGCGAATACCGCGCAGCGCCGTTGAGCTCGAGACGAGCCGACCCGAATTCGAGCGGAACGTTCAATTCGCCGAAGGCTTCCTTCACGTCGTAGGAGCCCGCAGTCGCGTCACCAGCGTTGAAGCCGATCACGTCACCCGAGGACAGCGCGGTGTCGGGAAGGAACTCCGATGCGACCTTGCGGTATTCGGTACCGACGGCGAAGCCGATCGGCTCGGCCGTGCCGATAGCGAAATCGCCAAGCGTACCGGAGATCGTGGCATTGACCACTTCCAGCGTCGAGATATCGCCGTTCTGCGCCTGGATCGAAATCTGCTCGACCATTTCAGGCGTCAGCGTGTTCGGGCCGAAGATGTTGATCGGCGTCGCGGTTCCATCAAGGCCAGCCGTGAAGGCAGAAGCCGAGATATTGCCAGCCTGAACGTTCGCATTGCGGGTCCGGGCATAGAAGTAGTTGGCATCATACTGCAGATAGTCGCCGATCGGACCACGAACGCCGCCGAGAACACGGAAAGCGTTGCGCTCGTCGAGCGAGTTGCGCGAGCCGGTTTCGACCGTGCGCCGACGGACCTGAAGATCGACGATCCCGTCACCCGCATCAGCGCCGGTTTCGGTCGCGTCAAGCTGCTGAAGCTGGGCGAAGTCGGCCGCGCTCAGGAACTGCTGCACCGATGCCAGATCGACGCCGATATTCAAAGCAATTGGAGTAGCTGCCAGTTCGGTCGCCACGCGGTTGTTCACAAAAGCGACTTCGGTGTAGAACGTGTGTCCACCGCCGATGTCGTAATCGGCGTAGCCACCCAACAGATACCGCTCCTGCGGAACCTGGAGGTAGTTCACCGGAGCGTAGTTATACGCATCGTTGTCGAACGACCGGAAGTCGCCGGGGCTGTCGAACACGACCAGGCCATTGGCGTCGAATTCGGTGCCGGTCGTGTCGCCGTCACCGAGATAGGTCAGACGGCCTTCGGGAAGGATCGAAGAACCACCCTGAGTAAGCGGCGGACCGAAGACGGTGTCGCTCAGGGCAAAACGCGAGAAACCGCGATCGCCCTGGAAGACCGAAGAGCGGTTGTAGTATTCAGCGAACACAGTGGCGTTACCGCGGCCATCGGCGAAGGCCGTGCCGATTGCACCGTGGATTTCGTAGGTCTCGCCGTCACCCTCTTCGGTCAGGCCGTACTGGCCGCCGATTTCGACGCCTTCGACATCGCGAAGACGGAAGTTGACGACGCCCGCGAGCGCGTCCGAACCATAAACGGCAGACGCACCACCGGTGACGACATCGACGGAGTCGATCAGGAACGAGGGGATCGTGTTGAGATCGACGACCTGCGCGGTATCGTAGAACATCCAGCGACGGCCGTTGACCAGAACGAGGTTCCGGTTGGTGCCGAGGCCACGCAGGTTGAGCGTCGCGGTGCCGTTGCCGGGGTTGTTCGAGAACGACGTGGTACCCGGAATAACCTGCGGCAGGGTGTTGATGACGTTCTCGACGTTCACCGTGCCCGAAAGCTGAAATTCTTCGTCACCAACAACCGCCACGGGAGCAGCGGTGTCGACGTTGCGGCGCGCGATGCGCGAGCCGGTCACGATGATCGGTTCGCCAGTTGCTTCGGGAGCAGCCTGCAGAGCGGGCTCCTGGTCGGTGGCGTCGTCGGTGTTCCCGGTGGCGGTCTGCGCGTGCAGCGGAGCGGCGAACATGGCGCCAGCCATGATCGTGCCCGTAAGCAGCGTAGCCTTAGTGAAGCGATAAGACATTGCTATCCCCTTTATAACGAGAAGCGACCACCGCCCCCCATTGCATAAGATTTGAGTCCGGACTCTCATCCGAATGGTGGTCGTCTAAGTCATTTTGCGGAGCCGCAGCAATGGAAGTCACACCCGTAACCGCCGGAACTTCGCCGGTGTGACATTGGAGTTACAGTTGACTCGAGCGCTCGGGGACGGCCCTTAGCGAGACAGATGGCAGCCTAGGGAAAGCATCAGATGCACGAAACATACTTCGCCACGCCACCGCACGATCGGGCACGTGCCGCCAATGGCCGATATGGCCGCCGCCTTGGCCTTTTCCTGGCGGTGAGCGCGCTCGCCTGGGCATCGGCCGGTTCCGCCCAGGATACAGATGGCGACAGCGTCCCGTCGTCCGACTATATCAGCCAGCTCAAGGCATGCCGCGACATCGCCGCGAATGACCAGCGGCTCGCATGTTTCGACACCGCGGTCAGCGCCATGGTCGCCGCGACGGACAGCGGCGAGGTCAGTATCGTCGACCGGGAGGATGTCCGCGAAACCCGGCGCAGCCTGTTCGGTTTCACCATGCCCAAGGGCGGGATCTTCGGCAGCAGCGACGACGACGAAGACACCTCGATGCTGGAATCCACGATCACCGACGTCCGGCGGCTTGGCGGCGACACCTATGTCATCACCATTGCCGAGGGCAGCAAATGGCAGATGAGCAATGTGCCGATGCGCCTGCGCACCCCGCGCGCGGGAGACGCGGTCGTGTTCAAGAAGGCGGCGCTGGGCTCCTACTTCATCCGGATCGCCGGGCAGACCGGCGTTAAGGGACGTCGCATCGAATAGCGCCCCTCGAGACCTCGGCCGTGCGCCACAGGGGTCGGCGATTGTCCCGATACAAAGCAAAACCCCCGCAGCCCGAGGCCGCGGGGGTTTTTCTGTGTCCGATCGCCCGACTACAGTCCGCCGGGGCCGCAATCATTGGCGAGGAAGTCGAGCATCTTGGTGAAGAACGCCTCCTGATGCTCGTACATCAGCGTGTTGGAAAAGTGGTCCGCGCCTTCGAGCGTGAGGAACTGGGCATCGGTCTTGCCTGCCCGCTCCATCGCCTTCTTGTAGTCGGTGAAGTTGAAATACATCACCCGCGCATCGACATCGCCATGGACCATCAGGACGGGTACGTTGACCTTGGCGACCTCGTTGATCGGGTTGATACCGATCATGCCGCGGCGCTTGGCCCATTCGTCGATGGCCTTGGGCGTATAGGCGTTGCTGCGCATCTTGTAGACCTTTTCGGGGTCTGCAACCGCCGCACCGGCGATGACGCACTGGTAGAGATTGGGTTCGCGCGATGCCGCGACCAGCGCGGCGTAGCCCCCGTAGGACCAGCCGAACATCGCCATCCGGTCGGGATCGGCCAGACCCTGGTCGACGAGATATCGCGCCCCGTCGTCCTTGTCGTCCTGCATCGCGAGCCCGTGCTGGCCATAGGCGGAATCGAAGTGATCCTGGCCCCAGCCCACCGACATGCGGTATTGCGGCTGCAGCACCATATAGCCGGCATTCGCCAGCAGCTGGCCCCATTCGTCATAGGTGATGACCTCGTTCACATGAGGACCGCCATGAGGCAGGACGATCAGCGGAAACGGCCCTTCGCCGCTGGGCTTGGTGACATAGGCGGGGATCATCTTGCCGTCGCGAGCCGGGTAGCGGATGAACTCGACATCGGCGAGCTGCTCGGGCTTGAGCAGCGGGTTGCGGCTTCCCAGCTTCGCCATGCGGCCGTCGCGGACCAGCCAGTAGGAGCCCGGATCGCGCGGTCCGCGATTGGACACCACCATGGTGTTGCCATCGCGCGAGCGGCTCGAAATGCTCACCTGATGGGCGTTGGGGATTTGCTGTTCGAGCGCCTCGTAGAGCGCCTTCTCCTCATCGTCGAACCAGACGCGCTCCATCTTCGCCCAGGGGTAGCGCGCCGCAACGAGCGTCTCCCTGCCGGGGATCGAATGCGTCTGGATCCCCATGATGTCGGCGGCGTTGGTACCGGCGAGCTTCTCGCCGAACTGTCCGGTCGAGACGTCGAATTCCCACAGCGCCGCCTTGTCCTCGCCGCGATTGTCGATGATGTAGGCGATGTTGGGATCGTCGGCCTTGAAGCCGACCGGCCCCATGAACCCGCCCAGGATCCGGTAGAGGTTCTCGTGCTCGTTCTGGCTGTAGCGCTCGCCGAACTCCTTCCACGATCCGTCGCCGGGTGCGCGATAATAGGTCACGAGCTCGTTCGAGCCCGGCTCGACCGAGCTGGTGAAGCGCGGATTGCCGTCATTGTCGAAGATGGCCGTCGGGAACTTCTCGTTGCCCTTCAGGACGAGCGAGCGGGCGCCGGTGTTGAGATTGAAGCGATAGTAGGAGCGCGGGCGGAACGCGGCGAAGGGATCGACCCCGGTGGCATCCGCGACCGCATTGCCCGATCCGATCAGGATCGTGTCCGGCTCCTTGGGCAGCAGGTTCACGAGAGCGAAATTGCCGGGCAAGTCCTTGAACTTGTTGGTTTCCAGATTGTAGGAAAAGGCCTTGTAGTCATAGGTCCCTTCTTCGGGACCCTTCACCGAGCTGCGGTTCTGCTGCCATGCGGTCCCGAACAGAAACTTGTCGCTGACCCACTGGACTCCGATGATCTCCATCGGGTCCGCGTTCAGCCGCTTGATCGGCTTGCTCATGTCGTCGGTGTTGTAGATCTCGAGCAGGTAGTCGCCTTCCTTGCTCTCGACCTTGTGCACGAGGACGTGCTTGCCATCGGGCGAGACCTGCACTGCGTTGATGACATCGCGCAGCGCCCAGACTTCGACCGGAACAGAAGGCTGGCCGGTGGACTGGGCGAGAATGGGCGCCTGAGGCAGCGCAAGCCCGATCGCGCCTGCAGCCGCCGCCAATAGGGCTGATTTCAGAAGTTTCATAATGCGACTCTCACAAGATTTGGAAAACATGGCGGATTGAAGCGAAAAGGGCGACCCCATGCAAGCATGAAGTCGCCCCTCTCATGGTCTATGCCGAAAGCGCGGCCTCAGAAGTCGAAACGAACCGAAGCAAAGAATTCGCGACCATCGTAATCGTAGCCATTGCCGATCGCGGTGTTGGCGATCGAGAGCACCTCATTGCCATCGACCAGCGGCGGCGCCGTGTTGAATACGTTGTCCACACCGGCAATGATGGTCATCCGGTCGTCGCGGAAACGCAGCGAGACGGTGTGCAGGAACTGCTCCTCGGCGAACCCGATGTCCCGGCAGAAGCGACCGTCACCCGGGACCACGCCGCTCGGCGAGCCATTGCCGAGGCAGGTATCGCTGAAGAAGCCGTTCTCTTCGCCATCGGGGCCGAAGCCGAATGCATCGGCGAATTCGTCGAGGCCATCCTCGTCCTGCTGCACGGAGCCCACATAGCGGGTGGACCAGGTCAAGCGGAACTTGTCGATATCGGCGGTGAACTGCGCGCTGCCGGTCCACTTCGGGAAGCCGAACTCGCCGGTGTCATCGTCGAACACGCGATCACCCTGAGCCGAGACGAACAGCGAGCTGCGCTCGATGAGGTGGTTCGCACGCAGGGTCAGACCGAAATCGACGAATTTCCCGAAGACACTGACCTCTTTGCCCAGGAAGGCATTGAAGTCGATGCCGCGCACGCTTTCCTCGTCCTGATTGGTAAAGGTCGGCTGCACATCGGTGATCAGGCCCCGGCTGCTCGGCGTTGCGCCGTAGGACAACAGATCGCAGAACGAGCTGCGTTCGCCATCGTCGCGAGTGAAGCAATCATTGATGATGAACTGCGAGCCCAGTTCGACGATTGCGTCCTTGACCTTGATGTCGAAGTAGCTTGCGCCAAGCGACACATCGAAGCCTTCACCAAAGGTCTCCTCGAAAGCGAAACCTGCGGTGATCGAACGCGAGGTTTCGGGATCGATGTCGAAGCTGCCTGCCGTTTCGACTTCGATGCTGGTGGTATTCAGCGTGGTCGCGCCGTTGGTACCCACGCTGAAGGGATCGCGCCCTTCGCGCTGACACGCCGCGATCACGTTCGGCTCGCGGGTTTCCTCGTCGGGCTGGTAGCCACCATTGAGCGGCTCGTAAGCCGCACTCGGAACGGCGCAGGGATCGGTGAGCGTGAGAAAGCCCGACTGACCGAGCAGGAAGTTTTCCCGCAGGTTAGGCGCGCGGAACGAGGTCCCGTAGCTCATCTTCAGCAGAAGCGAGTCGATCGGTCGCCAACCACCCTTGACCGAGTAGGTGTAATTGGTGCCGTAGAACTCGTCGTTGGTCACGCGGCCCGAGAGATTCAGGCTGAGTTCGCGCACCCAAGGCTTGTTGGCCTGAAGCGGGATATCGACTTCGGCGAAGGCCTCCTTGGTGACCTTGCTGCCGACGGCGCCGCGGTCGCGGAAGAAGCCGAACAGCAGCCCGTTGGCGGCGACGTCGTTGGGCGAGGAATCGATGCTGTCCTTGCGGAACTCGACCCCGAACACCGCACCGACCGGGCCGGCGGGGAGCGTGAACAGATCGCCTGTGATGAAGGCGTTGCCGACGATCTGCTCATAGGTCGTGTCGAAGCTGCGCACGCCGAAGACATAGTCGCGTTCCGCCTGGGTCGCGAAATCGCCGATGGCACCGGTCAGGAGGCTCGGAGCGAACAGGTTGACCGGAACGCAGCCCTGCAGAAGATCGGGCATGGCCAGTTCAGGATTGGCCAGGCCGGCAGCATTGCAGGCGCCGATATTCTGCGGATCGCCACCGAAGATGTCGAGGTTGGAATCATAGTCGTCGGCAATGCCGTCGCCGGGGTTATCGGCAACGCCGTCCCCGTCGGAATCGACGTCGCCGTCGGCGAACCCGTCACCGTTGAAATCCGCGGTGGGATCGATCCCCAACGCGAAGGCGAGCTTGTCTTCGCGGATACCGAGCCGGACCGAAGAACCTTCCGAACGCGAATAGACACCCGAAACCTCGAAGGTCCAGCTGGGCGCAAGGAACGGAAGATCGCCGCGGACGCCGACCACGCCGCGATAGATTTCCTGCGTGACGTCGGTGTTGTTGCGGTCTCCGCGCACCGCGATGATCGGGCTCACGGGCAGGCTGAAGCCGTAGTTGCCGCGCGGGTTACCCGGAACCCCGGGAGGGTTGTAGACCGGGAAGTTGTTGATCGCGTTGTCGATCAGGCGACAGTCTACCCCGTTCGGATTGATCCGGCTGCCATCGGCATTGGCGTCGATATTGCACGGATTGAACTGGTTGTCGGAGGGCACATAGGGGAAGACCTGCGCAACCCCGGTGTTGTCCGCGTATATTTCGGCGCGGCTGTAATTGGCCTCGAAGAACGGCGTGATGTTGCCCGTACCCGGGAAGGTGTATTCACCGTAGGCCATCACGTTGTAGAGCTTTTGCTCGCTCAGGAACACCTGATCGCGGTTGGATCCGTTGGTGTTGACGTCCTGGAAATCGACATCGCGGATGCCATCGCCGTCGTTGTCGATCGGATCGCCGAATGCGTTGGTCGAATCGGCATAGGGGAAGTTGGGGAAGCCGGGAAAGTTGCCATTGCCGTCGGGCTGGAAATAGATCGAACCCGAGAAGTTGTAAGGGTTGAAGATACGGCCCGAGATCCCGTCGACCTTGCACTCGTTCTCGGAAATCGAGACCGCGCCGCCGGAATCTTCCAGCACCAGCGCGTTGTCGCGCTTGCCGACCGTGTAGATATTGCCATCCTGGTCGATCTCGTAGTGCTTGTCGCAACCGCGGAAGAAGTCGCGATCGTTCAGGCGAACGGTGTCACGGTAGTCATACTCGGCACCGATACCGATGAAGCCGCGATCGAAGTTCAGGCCGTATGCACCGCTGATGGTATAATCATCGCCACCACCCTGCGGGTTTGCCTCGCCCCGGGCATAGAGTTCGAGACCGTCGAAGTCCTTGCGCAGGATGATGTTGCCCACGCCAGCCACAGCGTCGGAGCCGTAAACCGAGGAGGCACCGTCGAGCAGGAGATCGTAGCGATCGACCAGCGAGCCCGGGAGCAGATTGATCGAGGGGTTGGTTGGCGCGCCTTCCACACCGGCGGGAGCAAGCCGGCGACCGTTGAGAAGCAGCAGCGTACGATCGGCCCCAAGACCGCGCAGGTTCAGCGTCTGCGAACCCGGGCCGTTGTCGAGCACGAAGCCCTGGAAGGTCGCGTCGATCTGCTGACCCGAAGCCGATTCAGAGCGCTGGAGAATCTGGGAAGGGTCGAACAGCCCCGCTTCGTTGGATGCTTCGGTGGTCAGCACCTGGAGCGGCGAGATGCTGGAATAGGTATCGCGCTTGATGCGCGAGCCGGTCACGACGATCGCGCCCTCCTCCTGCCCGCCAGAAGCCCCGGTGTCGCTAATGTCCACGACATCGCGCGCGGAGGGATCGTTGCTCGTGACCCCGTCCGGACCGTCGGACTGAACGACGCATTCGCCATCGACCTCTTCCTGGCCGGTGGGGCATTCGATCTCGCCTGCGGCCTGCGCCCAGGCCGGCGCAGCGGAAACGAAAGCGAGGACCGAAGCGGAAACCGCCAGGCCCGTGAGCGAATTCTTGTGCAATTTTTTCATTGAGAACTCCAGTCGCGACAACTGGGTCTGATACCCCCACACTTCGGCACCTCACATTCGATCCGGTCGTTTCCCCAACGACCGGTTTCGAAACGCCGATTCTGTAGAACTCCAGCCCCTTCGATGAGGGTTAACTGCTATAGGCAGAACGCCTTGTCAAAGCGGCGAAGCGAGTTTCGCCGCGCCTGTGGCTGGAATCACACAATTGTAACAATTGTAATCAAGCGCAGGTTCAGTCGCTCCGCACAGACTGATCGTGTCGCCTAACGATCTCCATTTGCAGTTCTCCGTCCCCCTCGTCGATCCGCACCGTCGCGCCGTCGCCAACCTCGCCCTTGAGGATCCGGTCCGCCAGCGGGTCCTGGACATAGCGCTGGACCGCGCGTTTGAGCGGCCGTGCGCCATAGACCGGATCGTACCCCACCCGCCCCAGCCAGCGCAGCGCGGCGTCGGTGAGGTCGAGCACGATCTTGCGGTCGGCGAGCAGCTTCTGCACCCTTGCGATCTGAATCGCGACGATCGGCGCCATGTCCTCCATCCCCAGCCGGTGGAACAGGATGATCTCGTCGAGCCGGTTGAGGAATTCGGGGCGGAAATGCCCGCGCACCACATCCATCACCTGCGGCTCGACATCCTCGACTTTCTGGTCGTCGTCCATATTGGCGAGATACTGGCTGCCCAGGTTCGAGGTGAGGATGATCAGCGTGTTGGCGAAATCGACCCGCCGCCCCTGCCCGTCGGTCAGCCGCCCGTCGTCGAGCACCTGCAGCAGCACGTTGAACACATCGGGATGCGCCTTCTCGACCTCGTCGAACAGCACCACCTGATAGGGCCGGCGCCGCACCGCCTCGGTGAGCACCCCGCCCTCCTCATAGCCGACATAGCCCGGAGGCGCGCCGATCAGCCGCGCGACCGCGTGCTTCTCCATGAACTCGCTCATGTCGATCCGCACCATGGCGTCGTCGTCGTCGAACAGGAAGGTGGCGAGCGCCTTGGTCAGCTCGGTCTTGCCCACGCCCGTGGGGCCGAGGAACAGGAAGCTGCCCAGCGGCCGGTTGGGGTCCTGCAGGCCGGCGCGCGCGCGGCGCACCGCCTTGGAGACCGCGTCGATCGCCTGGCGCTGGCCGATCACGCGCTTGCCGAGGAGCTCCTCCATCTGCAGCAGCTTCTCGCGCTCGCCCTCGAGCATCCGGTCGACCGGGATACCGGTCCAGCGGCTGACCACGCCGGCGATGTCCTCCTCGGTCACCTCCTCGCGCAGCAGCGCGTTCTCGGTGTGTCCGGAGGCCTCCTCGAGCTGCTTTTCCAGCGCGGGGATGCGCCCGTAGGACAGCTCGCCCGCCCTAGCGAGATCGCCCGCGCGCTGCGCCTGTTCGAGCTCGAGCCGCGCCGCGTCGAGCTCTTCCTTGAGCCGGCTCTCGGCGTGGATCTTGTCGCGCTCGTTCTGCCAGCGGGTGGTCAGCTCGCTCGATTGCTGCTCGAGCTCGGAGAGCTCCTTGCGCAGGCTCTCGAGCCGGTCCTTCGAGGCGCGGTCGCTCTCCTTCTGGAGCGCCTGTTCCTCGATCTTGAGCTGGATGATCCGCCGGTCGAGCCCCTCGATCTCCTCGGGCTTGCTCTCGACCTCCATCCGGATCCGGCTCGCCGCCTCGTCCATCAGGTCGATCGCCTTGTCGGGCAGGAAGCGGTTCTGGATGTAGCGGTTCGACAGCTGCGCCGCGGCGACGATCGCGCCATCGGTGATCCGCACCCCGTGGTGGAGCTCGTATTTGTCCTTGATCCCGCGCAGGATCGAGATCGTGTCCTCGACGCTGGGCTCGCCGATATAGACCGACTGGAAGCGGCGTTGCAGCGCCGGATCCTTCTCGACGTATTTCTGATATTCGTCGAGCGTGGTCGCGCCGATGCAATGCAACTCGCCGCGGCTGAGCGCGGGCTTGAGCAGGTTGGAGGCATCCATCGAGCCCTCGCTCGCGCCGGCCCCGATCAGCGTGTGCATCTCGTCGATGAACAGGATGATCTGGCCGTCGGCGTTCTTGACCTCGTCGAGCACCGCCTTGAGCCGCTCCTCGAACTCGCCGCGGTATTTCGCGCCCGCGATCAGCGAGCCCATGTCGAGGCTCATCAGCGTGCGGCCCTTGAGGCTGTCGGGGACATCGCCATTGGCGATCCGCAGCGCGAGGCCTTCGGCGATCGCGGTCTTGCCGGTGCCGGGTTCGCCGATCAGCGCAGGGTTGTTCTTGGTGCGGCGGGCGAGGATCTGGATGGTGCGGCGGATCTCCTCGTCGCGGCCGATCACCGGGTCGAGCTTGCCGTCGCGCGCCGCCTGGGTGAGGTCGCGGGCGTATTTCTCCATCGCGTCGTAGGATTCCTCGGCGCTCGCCGAATTGGCGCGGCGTCCGCCGCGAAGCTCCGAGATCGCCGCCTCGAGCCTGGCCGGATCGAGATCGGCGGCCTTGAGGGCTTGCCCTGCCGAGGTCGTGGTTGCGAGCGCCAGCGCCACCAGCAGCCGTTCGACGGTGACATAGGCATCGCCCGATTTCTCGGCGATCTGCTCGGCCTGGTCGAGCACGCGCACCGCGTCGTTGTCGAGACCCGGCGTCTGCTGCGCACCGCTGCCCGAAACCGCGGGGACCTTGGCCAGCGCGGCATCGACCTCGTCCTCGACCAGCCGGGGATTGCCGCCCGCGCGCGCGATCAGCCCCGAGGCCATGCCCTCGGCATCCTCGATCATCGCCTTGAGCAGATGCGCGGGGGAAATCCGCTGGTGGTTCATGCGGACCGCAACGGTCTGCGCGGCCTGCAGGAACCCCTTTGCGCGATCGGTGAATTTTTCCAGATTCATAGAACAGCCCCTCTATGGAAGACCCCGCAGATATGGTGTTGCCAATTCGCAACACAAGGTCGCGCATCCCGAATATCTTCACCTGCTCGCGGTGTATTACCCGAACATAGGGGTACTTCCCCGCGGGGACAGGGGCTCTCCGCAAATTTTCTTCGCTTGCGGGCTTGTCCCGGGGCGCGAGGCGGCTACTCCTTGCGCCAAGAGAGGAATTTCATGACCAAATGGCTGTCGCGCATGGGCTTCGCCCTGCTTCTCGTCGTGCTGCTCGCCTTTGTCGCGCTGGCGAGCTGGGAACCCTTCTGGGCGCAGCGCGATGGCGTCTCGCCGCCACCGCGGGCCTATACCGCCGAGATCGTCCGCGACGAATTCGGCGTACCCCATATCTATGGCGAGACCGATGCCGATGTCGCCTATGGCGTCGCGATCGCGCATGCCGAGGATGATTTCTTCACCCTGCAGGATGTCGCCGCAATGAGCGTCGGCCGCTACGGCGCGATCGCCGGACAGGACGGCGCTGCCGTCGATTACGTCTATCATCTGCTCGGCGCGCGCGACACCGCCGAGCGGCACTACCCCGACCTCCCCGCCGACACCCGCGCACTGTTCGAAGCCTATGCCAGCGGGCTCAACCAATATGCGCGCCAGCACCCGGAAGAGGTCAAGCTCGCCCATTTGTTCCCGCTCGAGGGGCTGGACATCGCCACCGGCTTCACGCTGCGCCAGCCGTTCTTCTTCGGGCTCAACAATGTGATCGAGCCGCTGGTGGCGAACGAGACGCTGCGGCCCGAATTCGGTCCCGCCATCACCCCGGATGCCGGGGCGACCGACGACGGCATTCCGCCCGCACGCGTCATCCGCGCCGATGACGAGCCCGCGACCACGGCACGCGCCTTTCCGCTCCCGCTGGGCGAGGACGGCGCCCTGGCCGGCTCCAACGCTTTCGCGGTGAGCCCGGAAAAATCCGGCGGACCGACCGTGCTCATTTCCAACGCCCACCAGCCGTGGCGCGGCGGCGTCGCCTGGTACGAGCTGGTGGTCGAGAGCGGCGAAGGCTGGCATTATGCCGGCGCCAATTTCCCCGGCAGCCCTTTCCCCTTCCTTGGCCATAACGAGAATCTGGGCTGGACCAACACGGTCAACCGCCCCGACATGGTCGATGTCTACAAGCTCGTGCTCGACGACAGCGGGACGCGCTACAAGCTCGGCGATCGCTGGCTCGAGCTCGAAGAGGAGACCGTCACCCTGCCCGTCCGCATCGGCCCGGTCACGCTGCCGATCCGGCGGACGGTGCATCGCAGCGTCCACGGTCCGGTGATCGTCAACGACAGCGGCGCCTTCGCCATCCGCTACGGCGGGATCGACGATCTCGGCCAGCTCGACGCCTATTACCGGCTCAACAAGGCCGAGACGCTGGAGCAGTTCGAGACCATCCTTGCGCGGATGGACATTCCCAGCACCAATTTCATCTATGGCGACCGGGAAGGCAATATCGCCTATATCTACAACGCCGCGCTTCCCGACCGGAAGCCCGGGGTGAACTGGCGTGGCATCCTTCCCGGCGACGATCCTTCGCTGATCTGGACTGGTCCGGTCGCCTACGAACGGCTGCCGCGCTATGTGAACCCGGCGAGCGGCTGGCTCTACAACGCCAACAACACCCCCTTCACCGCCGCCGGCGCGGGCAGCGATCTGTCGCCCGACGATTTCGCGCCCGAGCTCGGGGTCGAAACCAAGCAGACCAACCGCTCGCGCCGCGCCTGGAGCCTGATGAGCGAGGGCGGGCTGCTCGACCGCGCCCGGCTCGAGCAGATCAAATACGACACCGTCTACGAGCGCTCGGGCTATGTCGCGCAGCTGTGGGACGCGCTCGAGGCAATCGACCTGTCCGACGACAGCGAACTCGACCGCGCCCGCGATCTGTTGCTGAGCTGGGATTTCAACGCCGACAATATCGGCGAGGCCGATGCAATCGCGCTGCTGCTGATCCGCGATTTCATGTCGGCGGAATACCAGAACACCCCCGAGCCCGAACTGCGCGAGGAATTGCGTGAAGCGGTGGATCATCTCAACACGCATTTCGGGCGCATCGATCCGCCGATGGGCGACCTGCTGCGGCTGCGGCAGGGCGATGTCGATCTGCCGCTCGACGGCGGTTCCGACACGCTGCGCGCCTCGACCAGCTGGGACGTCGAGGAGGACGGGCGGCTCGCGGTCCGCCACGGCGACAGCTTCATCCAGTGGGTCGAGTGGAATCCCGGCGAGCGCGTTTCCTCGCGCTCGATCCAGCCCTTCGGCGCGGCGACCACCAGGCCCCGGAGCAAGCACTATGCCGACCAGTCTGCGCTGTTCGTCCAGCACCGCTTGAAACCGGTTCATTTCTGGCGCGAGGACGTGCTCGCCAACGCCGCCAGCCGTAAAACCGTGACCAATCGCCGATAAGCATTTACGCCAGTGCAGTACTTCCAAGGGGATTCGCAATGAAACGCATTCTATCGACCAGCCTGATCGCGCTGAGCGTCGCCGCCTGTTCGACCACCGCCACCGAACCGCTCGCCAGCACTTCGGCCGAGGCGGTCGTTGATCGTCCCGCGAATGCCGTTGCGGCAGCGATCGAACCCGCGCCGCTGTCCGAACTGGTCGCCGAAGTCGATCTGCCGTTCGAGAAGTTCACGCTCGACAACGGGCTCACCGTCGTCGTCCATGAGGACCGCAAGGCGCCGCTCGTCGGCGTGTCGGTGTGGTACGACGTCGGCTCCAAGCACGAACCCGCGGGCAAGACCGGCTTCGCGCATCTGTTCGAGCATCTCATGTTCAACGGCACCGAGAACGCCCCGGCGGACTGGTTCGAATACATCGAGCAGATGGGCGGCACCGACGTCAACGGCACCACCAGCCCCGATCGCACCAATTACTTCCAGACCGTTCCGACCGGCGCGCTCGACCGCATCCTGATGCTCGAGAGCGATCGGATGGGGCATCTGCTCGATGCGGTGACGCAGGAGAAGCTCGATAACCAGCGCGGCGTCGTCCAGAACGAGAAGCGCCAGGGCGACAACAGCCCCTTCGGCCTGCTGCGTTACGAGATCTTCGAGAACCTCTTCCCCAAGGGCCATCGCTATCACCACTCGACCATCGGCTCGATGGGCGATCTCGAGGCCGCCTCTATGGCCGATGTGCAGAGCTGGTTCCGCGACCACTACGGCCCCAACAACGCGGTGCTGGTGCTGGCGGGCGATATCGACACCGCCACGGCGCGCCAGAAGGTGGAGCAATGGTTCGGCGACATTCCCGCCGGCCCCGAGGTCGAACACCCCGAGGTGACCGTCCCCACCCTTCCCGAGGCGAAGACCAAGGTCACCACCGACAACATCTCGACCACGCGGCTGTTCCGCATGTGGACCGTGCCGGGCTCGAACGCGCCCGAGGCGGTGCCGCTCAACCTCGCCTCGGCGGTGCTC
This sequence comes from Alphaproteobacteria bacterium, assembly GCA_018828205.1. Lineage (GTDB taxonomy): Bacteria > Pseudomonadota > Alphaproteobacteria > Sphingomonadales > Sphingomonadaceae > Qipengyuania. Next base: position 2,410 of record JAHJWA010000128.1, on the reverse strand, counting down.
GGCGGGCTGTCGAGCTCGCGGCTCGACAACGCGCTGGTCCGCGAGGATCCGGTGGCGGTCTCGGTTGCCTCCTACAATTACCCGCTCGAGGACGCCGGCGTGTTCATCGTCCAGGCCGATGTGAAGCCGGGCGTCGATCCGGCTGAAGTCGCAGCGAAACTCGATGCGCAGATCGCCGAATTCCTCGCCACCGGCCCCACCGCCGACGAACTCGAACGCGCCAAGGTCAGCACCATGGCGGGCGTGATCCGCGGGCTGGAATCGGTCGGCGGCTTCGGCGGCAAGGCGCCGCAGCTGGCCGCCGGCGAGCTTTACATGGGCGATCCCGGCCAGGTCGAGAAGGAGCTCGCGGCGATGGCCGCGGCCACCCCCGAACAGGTCCACGCGCTCGCCCGCACCTGGCTCTCGCGCCCGGTGTTCAATCTCGTGTTCAACCCCGGCGAACGCACCGAGGGCGGCGAGAACCGCGGCGGCGCATTGACCAATCCCGAAGGCCCCGCCAGCCTCGCCGATCTCACCCAGGCGAATTACTGCAAGCCCGAGTTCTGCGACCTCGCGGCGCTGGCGGTCTTCGCGCAGGCCGATCGTGCCACGCTGCCCGCAATCGGCACGCTGTCCGATCTCGATTTCCCCGAGATCGAACGCGCCACGCTGTCGAACGGCATGGAGGTCTATTTCGCCCGCCGCGACGCGGTGCCGACGGTCTCGGTCATGGTCGAGTTCGACGCGGGCCGCGCTGCCGAAACCCGCGCCGATCTGGGCACCCAGCGGCTGATGCTGGCGGCGATGGACGAAGGTACCGAGCGGCTCGACTCGACCGAATTCGCCATCGCGCAGGAACGCCTCGCCGCCAATATCTCGGCCGGGTTCGACGCCGACTGGACGACCTTCTCGCTCAGCGGACTGTCGCCCAATCTCGCGCCGTCGCTCGAACTGCTGGCCGAGTTCATCCGCCAGCCCGGCTTCCGCACCGCCGATATCGAGCGCAAGCGCGCGCAATTGCTCAATGCACTCACCGCCGAGCTCAAGGAGCCCAACCAGCTCGCCGACCGCGCGCTGCGGCGCACGCTCTACGGCGATCACCCCTACGGCCTGCCCGCGTCCGGGCTGGGTACGCCGGAGCGGCTGCAGGCGCTCACCGAGGCCGATCTGCAGGGCTTCCACGACCGCTGGCTGCGTCCGGACAATGCGCGCATCTATGTCGTCGGCGACACCACGCTGGCCGAGGCGACCCGCCTGCTCGAGGCGAGCTTCGGCGACTGGCAGGCGCCGGCTTCGGCCGCGCCCGAGCGGGGCTATGATGCCCCGATCCCCGAAGCCCGCCAGCGGATCGTCCTGCTCGACCGGCCCAATTCGCCGCAGTCGGTGATCTATGGCGGTCTGGTGCTCGACGCCCGCGGTGCCACCGACGATCTCACCCGGCTCGGCGCCTCCAATGAAGCGCTGAGCGGCGGTTTCCTCTCGCGGATCAACATGAACCTGCGCGAGACCAAGGGCTGGTCCTATGGCGCCGGCGGCGGGGTCGGCACCGTGCTCGACCGCGTGTTCTACGGCGTGCGCGCGCCGGTCCAGGCCGACCGGACCGCGGATTCGATCACCGAGGTCCAGCGCGAGATCGACGAATTCGTCGCCACCCGCGGGGTCCAGCCCAACGAGCTCGAACGCATCATCAACAGCAATATGCGCGAGCTTCCGGGCCGGTTCGAGACCGCCGGGGATGTGCTTGGGGGTCTCGTCAACATCGTGCGCTACAACCGCGACGACGATTATTACGAAGGTCTGGCCGATACCTATCGCAATCTCACCGCCGCCGAGCTCGACGAGATCGCCCGTGCGAACTTCGTCGAGGACGACATCGTCTATGTCGTGGTCGGCGATGCCAGCGTGGTCCGGCCGCAGCTCGAGGCGCTCGATCTCGATGTCGAGGTGATGAGCCTCGAAGAGTGAACCGCCCCGTATTGACATCGATGTAAGCACCGTCGATGTCGCACTGTGTTTCAAACCGCGGCCCGCAGCGGCGCGCCGCCCGACAGGAGAGCATATATGTCCGTAGCCGGTACGTACGACACCGTAGTCAAGAGCCCGATGGGCGACCAGAAGGGCACCTTCACCGTGGTCCCGGGCGATGATGGCAAGACCTTCACCGGCTCGATGGCCGGCGGCATGGGTTCGATGGACGTCAAGGACGGCACCGTCGATGGCAACACGCTCAAGTGGAAGATGGACATGACCGTCCCCATGCCGATGACGCTCGACTGCACCGCCGATGTCAACGGCGACCAGCTGACCGGCAAGGTCAACGCCGGCGCCTTCGGCGACATGGCGCTGACCGGCGAACGCCAGGGCTAAAGCCCGGCGCTATCTGCCCAGACAAAAGGGGCGCCGGAGGATCACTCCGGCGCCCCTTTTT
>JAHJWA010000127.1 GCA_018828205.1 Alphaproteobacteria bacterium | reverse complement strand
CCCGACGACTTTCCAACGCTCCAGAACCCGCCAGTTCGGAACCTCGATCCGGGCCTCACGTTGGCGCCGAAAGGGAGGCTTTCGCTTTGAATCACATCGCAACGCTGCGCGATCAGGTGCAGTCCATGGCAACCGGCTTCGTCGCCGCGCTCCCGCATATAGCGATCGGCCTGATCGTTCTGCTCGTCACCTGGATCGTGGCACGGTTCGCGGCAAAGATCGCCGACATGCTGGTTGGCCGGACCGAGATCCGTCCCAGCCTCAAGGCGCTGATCGACACGCTCGTCAAGCTGGGCATCTGGCTGGTCGGGATCATGATCGCCGCCATCGTGGTGATGCCCGGGCTCACGCCCGCCAGCCTGTTCGCCGGGCTCGGCATCGGCGCGGTCGCGATCGGCTTCGCCTTTCAGGACATCTTCGAGAACTTCCTCGCCGGCGTGCTGATCATGCTGCGGGAGAAGATGCGCATCGGCGATGTGATCGAATGCGAGGGCATTACCGGCAAGGTCGAGCGGATCACCCTGCGCGAAACCCATGTCCGCCGGCTCTCGGGCGAGCTGACCATCGTTCCCAATTCGCTGATCTTCAAGAACCCGGTCGAGATTCTCACCGACGGGTTCAAGCGCCGCCACGAGGTCGTGGTCGGCGTCTCCTACGATACCAATCTCGATCATGCCGCCGATGTTATCCGCCGCTCGGTCGAAGGCGTCGAAGGGGTGGATATCGAACAGGGGCTCGACATCTTCGCGCAGGAATTCAACTCCAGCTCGGTCGATTTCCTCGTCCGCTGGTGGGCGGGCTCGACCCCGCGCGCCGGCTGGGAGAGCAAGGACAAGGTCGTCCGCGCGATCAAGGCCGGGCTCGATGCTGCCGAGATCGAAATCCCCTTCCCCTATGTCACGCATACCTTCAAGGAGCGGGTCCCGCTCGCACCGAGCACCGAAGGCGAAGGCTGACGGGTCACGGGGCTCCGTTCGTGGAAGGGCCCATGGAAGGTAAGTCGATGACCGTGCTGTGTGATCCTGCGGGCCGAACCACTTGAGCAACCCCGAATATCTGACCCGGCGGCAGGAGCTGCTGCTCGCGCTCGCCGCGGCGGTGGTGACCGCCAACGCTTATTACATTCACCCGATCATCGGCGAAGTGGCCGAGGGGTTCGGGGTGAGCACGGCGACGATCGGGCTGGTCCCGGCGTTGAACCAGCTCGCGCTGGCGGTGGGCATCTTCCTGCTGCTCCCGCTGGGCGACCGCTTTTCCAACCGGCGGCTGACGGTGGCCTTCACCATCGGCCAGTGCGTCGGTCTCGGCATGATGACGCTGGCGCAGGATTTCGTGCTTTTCACCGCCGGATCGACGCTGCTCGGTTTCTTCACCATCGCACCCTATCTGCTTCCCGCCTACGCCTCCAAGCGCGTCGCGCCCGAACGGCTCGGCCATGTCACCGCGACGCTCACCGCCGGGGTGATCTTCGGAATCCTGATTGCCCGGGTGGGCGCGGGCGTGGTCGCGGAATATTTCAGCTGGCGCGCGGTCTACTGGATCGCCAGCGGCGCGATGATCGCCATCGCTATCGCCCTACCCCGGATCATGCCCCGGCTCGAAGCCACCCGGGACAAGCCCACGGGGAATTATTTCGCGCTGGTGATGTCGGTCTTCCCGCTGCTGCGCTCGCACCGCGAGATCCTGCTTTCGGGGCTGATCCAGGGGATCGGCTTCGCGCAATTCATCGCGCTGTGGCTGGGCCTCGCGCTGCACCTGACTTCGCCCGAAATGGGCTACGGGACCGATGTGGTCGGCTATCTCGCGGGCTTCGCTGCCATCAGCATCCTCTCGACCCCGCGGCTGGGGACGCTCGCCGACAAATTCGGCGCCCGCCGCGCGCGGTTCTACTTCTCGCTGGTCCAGACCGCCGGGATCGCGCTGCTGATCCCGTTCGGCAACAACCTCTGGCTGCTGATGATTCCGATCTTCTTCGGCAATCTGGTCGGCCCCGCGATCGACGTTACCAGCCGGATGACCTTCCTCTCGCTCGCGCCCGGCCTGCGCACCCGGCTGACGACGATCTATATCGTGATGATGTTCATCGGCGGCGCGATCGGCAGCATTGCCGGGACCGCGATCTACGATTTCTACGGCTGGACCGGCACCGCGCTCTACGTCTTCGCCTCCTGCCTCGCGATCGTGGCGATCTCGCTGGTCTCGTGGCGGATGTACGGGCGCAGCGAATAGCGCGGCGACGGCACAACCGCGAACGCGCCTCGACGGAAGAGCGATGGGCAAAGGCTAGAAAGTTTCAGCGGCGCCCACAACTGAGTGGCGGCCTGTCGGCTTCTAGGCTGGATCGTTTCGACGAATGTCACGAGATGGATGGTTAGCGGACGCTAGGGCGGCGTCAGCCCTTCGAACTCCCAGCAACTCCGGGCAGCAAGTTTTTTAGCGACTGAGAGCCAGTCAGGCCCTTCTGTCTGTCCCACGCGCTTCGCCACAAATCGTTCAAGCAGGGGGAAATCGAACTCTTCCATTATCGATCTGTATTGCCCGCTCACGACTTGATCCGACTCAAGCTCAGCCTGCAGCCATGCGGGGGAGCAAACCTCGAGGGTGAAGTCGTCTCCTCCACGCTCATCAACAGCTCCGATTGTTGCAGTGACATTGATGCAGAACGCCTCCCCCTCAAAGGAGCTTAGGTCGCTTTCGAAATAGTCCAGGGATCGGAGTTCGGCTCTCATATGACCACTTCGCATCAAACCCCGAATGTCTTCAAGTGGGCCGGCTTCGGGCAATCCGGGTCTGAGCATAAGACGCGCGGTCCAGCCAGTGTATTCGCCTCGCCTTAATCGGCGCGTGATCGATCCACGCTGCAAAGCGGCTAATTAGCCATGATCGTGGGGCAGACCCATCCCCTGCCTGTCGGTGTAGCCGTTCTATCTGAGTCATGCTGGTGTAACTGTTCAATTCTAGCCGACTGGAATGTACCCCGGCTTTCGCGGGGTTCTCATCCTCCATAGGGGTCGTTTGGATGAAGATCAGTATGCGTATTGCCGGCCTTATGGCGGGTGTCGTGATGGTGGGCGGCTGCTCGACGATGTTGGCCAACCAAGGACGTTCGGAGTTGGTGGCGCAGTGCGCTTCAATGGGCGAGAACATGCGATTCCTGCCAGGCGAGACCCGCAGGTAGGACAATCCGCTGTTTTCAAGCGCCAGTGTTCAAGGCCAATGCGTCGGTCCTGATCACTCGGATTACGACGAGGCAATTGGCCGCGACGACTAAGTTGTGGCTCGGAACTTCCGAAATACACATGAGCGCCAAATGCACCGCGCCTCGATTGTCGCCGGACGGCAAATCTGGAAGGACCGATTCCGGCGCCTTTCAAGAAATGGTGCGCCCGACTTGAGTATGATGGGCACTGTAATCACTGGGAAATTTCTGTCCCGTTGAACAGAGAACGGCTGTAAAACGCCCTTTTCTCGGTCATTGAAGCTTCTCCGCCGATCGGCTGAAATGTCGAACGATCTGGAACGTCTCCTTTCAGGAGTGCAAATCGGGATAGCGGACATTTCCCGGCGAGAATCCGGCATGTCAGCTTCGCGCCCCATCTCGGTCGTTAGACCGATCCCCGGCATCTCCCGAAAGCGGTCATTGAGGCGCGTTGCTTTGATGTCCGCCTTCGATCAACTCTCGCTTCTCGATGCTCGCTCTTTCTCCTTGGCCAAGTACGGCCAAGGAGAAAGACGATGACCTACTCACATCTAGACCCTGCCATGCAGAACCGCATCGCATGGCATGCCGGAAAGACGGTCGGGACCAAGCGTCCCCTGACCCAGACAGCAGATCTGGGCTATCCGTTTCTTTTTGGACCGCGAGGAGCGCTTGCGGGATCGGGCGCTGCTTAATCTTGCGATCGACAGCAAGTTGCGCGGCTGCGACCTGGTAAAGTTGAACATCGGCAATCTGATGGCCGGGCCGGATATTCGCACCCGTGCGATGGTGATCCAGCAGAAGACCGGCCGGCCTGTGCAGTCCCACATCTCCGCTGACGCTCGCCTGAGCCTTGCTGCATGGCTCCAGCGCCGTGGCGGCACCGTTGACGACTATGTGTTCCCAATCCGTCTCGACCAAGGGCGGCCGATGAGCACGCGCCAATATGCCCGGCTTGTCGATGAATGGGTCACCGCTGTCGGTCTGCGCCGCGAGGATTACGGCACACATGCGATGCGGCGCGCAAGGGCTGCGATGATCTATCGCGCCACGGGCAACCTTCGTGCGGTCCAGATCCTGCTCGGCCACACCAAGATCGAGAACACGGTTCGCTATCTGGGCGTCGACGTGGAGGATGCACTCATCATCGCCGAGCGCACTGAAATTTGAGCATGAATGCGGCCGTCGGGCTGGCCCGATGGCCGCTTTTGGGAAAGCCGAAAGGATCGGATTGGGCCGAGATTGGGTGGGAAGCAGAAGCCTGACTTTGATTGGCTGCCTTTCGAACCTCGCTAATTCGACCCCTGCTCCCAATACCAGTGGTATGGCGGTGTTCCAACCAATTGCCGAGTAATTGTGTAGTCGCCGTCCCGATAGTCCGGTGGAGCGTTGGTCATGGCCTCGGGAGAATAGACAAAATCAATCGATGTGCCCGACGTTGCGATTCCAGAGGAAAAGACGTTGATTTCGACGGAGTTTAGAGAGCCACCCGGAGAGTAGGCCTCAGGACCGTCGACGGTCATGTAATGGACGGCTACGGCTCCAGTCTTTTTCAAGGCTTGCTCGAGGGTGCCAATATCGGACGTGCCCAGAAAACAGTGCAGTCCCTCACTTGAAGATCTATCCGCCCAGACTCGCTTATAGCTCGAGCCCGTCCGCGCCGGCCGGCACTCATCAACCAGAGCCACGATTTGACCATATCCCACCTGATGGGTCCGAAAATGCGACTCCGCTTCGTCTGCCGATATGCGTGAACCCTTGCCACACCCCGTCAGAGTCAAAACGATCGCACCTGCCCAGATCAAGTAAGTCCGCATAGCGCCTTCCACTGGCCGTCGATGAAGCATACCGGCGATATCTGCAAATGGGTCGGGACCTGCAACGCAGAATTTTGGCAATCGCGGCGATTTCCTGCCCTTCCTCTCACGATGCAATGGCAGAGGCTCGCAACGGTCGAACATTTCACATATGCCTCGCTGTATCGCTCAGCTGTTAACTTGTTCGCGGTATCTTCGAAAATTCGCAGAAGTGGGGCCCAATCATGAACATCGCTGATCAAACCGTCGCACTGGACGGCGCCCAGCAAAGCGACGGATAGCCGTGCGATGGCCTTCGAATTTTGCTCGTTCAATCGCTGCCAAAGCTGCATTGGCGCTATCCGTGTTGATCGGCGGACTTTTTTTACTTGCAGCCTACCTTTCATATAACGACGCGCGCGAAGTGACCATATCGCGCTCACTTGCACGCCTTGACGCGTATAATCAGGAGGTTGTCGTTCAACAGGAGGACCGTTTCCGGCGCCTGACGGCGACGCACCAGAATGCCACCATACTGCTTCGTGCAGAAATGAGAACCGGCGACGACACGGAGCGGCGGCGGGCATTCGAGACCATGATGCCGGAGAACGGGGACGGAACCCGGCGCACTGTTCCGGCACTCTTCGACGGAACCGCAACTCCTTTTGGATATGTCCGGGGCATCGGAGGTTTTGTCGGTGTTGAGCCTGATCAACAGCGCAAGTCGCTGCTCATGGCGGCTATCAGGGTTGTGCACGCCATTGGGGAGGGGGCTAGGCCCGACCTGAAGAACCTGTCCTTCTTTACCCCCGATAACACGCTGATCATGTTCGCACCGGACCGTCCTGATAAGCTTTTGTTCTATCGCCGCGATGCGGGGCCGGAACTCGACTTCCGGGCAAGCGAGTTCGTCACCATCACGCGGCCCGAGCACAACCCCGCGCGAATAACTCGCTGCACGACGCTTCAACCGATCCTCTATGACAAGACCAACCAGACCTGGACGACCGGGTGTCATACGCCGATCGACATCGACGGGGTCCACGTGGGGGCGTGGGGAAACAGCCTCCTCCTTGACGACATTCTCGCTACGAGCCACTTCGAGGACCATCCGGGCACCTCGGTGATCCTCGTTTCGGGTGAAGGTCGTCTGATCAGCCATCCCGTTTTCACGAAGCAGGGCACCGCCGCAACAGAGCGTTATTTAGACCTCAAGACTTCCAGTGAACCCAAACTCCAGGCTCTCTGGGAGGTCCTGCAACAGCACAACGACGATCATGTCACTGGCTTTTCACCCGAACTGAATGGCTATGTCGCCATCCGCCGGATTCCGATCGCTGGGTGGTTTGCGGTGACGATCCAATCGGCCTCATATGTCGAAGCGCCGGCGCGGCGATCGCTCGGCCGTCTCATCTTAATCGCGTTAGTTTGCCTCGTCCTTCAGGCCGTCCTGCTGTTCGTGTTCTTGCGCCAAAATGTTGGCAGGCCCCTTCGAGCGCTGATACGCCAGGCAAAGCAGCTCACCGCTCGCGTGGCGCAAAGGGCCTCGGATCATGTCGAACAGGTTAGGGAGGACGAAGTTGGCGCCCTGACCGCCTATTTCCACACGATGTCGCAGGAGATCCTTCGTGCGCATACGATGCTTGAAAATCGTGTGACCGAGCGGACCCTGCAGCTGCAGAGAGCCAATGGCGAACTCGAGAGACTGGCCGGGTGCGACCCGCTGACTGGCGTCTATAATCGCCGCAAGATACTCCAGCTCCTCGAGCAGGCGGTTGCCGAAGCGGAAGCGAAGGGTCAATTCAGCTTGCTGATCTTTGACGTGGACCACTTCAAGAAAGTCAACGACACGCATGGTCATGTCATCGGGGACAGAGTGCTGCGAGCGGTTGCCGAGCACACTCTTGCCACACTCCGTCCCGAAGATGCGATGGCGAGAATTGGCGGGGAGGAGTTCCTCATTCTCCTGCCCGACACGACCGCGAGCGGTGCCTACGAAGTTGCCGAGCGGGTGCGGGAGACGCTCGCCGCTCTCGAACTGGCCGTTGGCGACTGTCAGGCCGTTCGCTTTACGGTGAGTTTGGGGCTGACAGAGCATGCTCCAGGTGATTGCGCAGAAGCTATGTATCAGCGCGCGGACGATGCCTTATACATCGCGAAGCGCTCTGGTCGAAACCAGACACGATCGTCAGCCGCATAAGCAGCCTCAACCAACAGCTTCGGGTTTAGCGCGCATTCGTAGGCAACAATCATTGATTACCGCATGCCCGGAATCCACCCAGTTCAGGCCATGAAATGCCTTGGGCCGGTCATCTGATAGCCGAAATGCAGCTTCGCCCCGTTCTCAGCCAGGACCTGCCTTTCAGCAATCGGCCCAGATTATGCCGTTCTCAGAGGCCATCTTCCTGGTGAACTAACGACCGCTATCGGGAAACTGATTTAGTCCCTGCGAACGGCGGCTATGTCGGCGGATGATGACGCGCCGTCTTAGTTCGGAGCATGTCAGCTTCCCTAATCTCCGGGCCTAAAGCCGGGCAAACGGAAGGCGACCAAAGAGCAGCCGGTCGGCAGAGTGCCGCCCCGCCCTCAGTGCCCACCTTCATCCTGTCGGTCGAATTCGAAAATGGCGGAGTTGAGCGGTTTCGAGTGATTGGTGCGCCCGAGAGGATTCGAACCTCCGGCCCCCAGATTAGGAATCTGATGCTCTATCCTGCTGAGCTACGGGCGCGCCGGTTTTGCCAATAAGCCAGGCTCGGGCGGCTGACAACGGGCGATCATCGTGTCGCAGATGATCCGCGGGATCAGTTGAGCTTGTCGGGTTCCGCGATCGGAAAGGGCAGCGGGGCAACCGCGATGCCTTCCTCGATCAGTTCCTTGGCCTCGCGCACCGTGGCCTTGCCGTGGATCGCCTCCACGTCCTTCTCGCCATAATGCATCGCGCGCGATTCCTCGGCGAAGCCGTCGCCGACATAGGTGCTCTTGCGCAGCGCCCTGGCCTGCGCCTCGGCGAGCGCGCGCATCGCCTGATGCACCTCTGGCGGGATTGCGCGGTTGGTGACCGGCTTGCCGTCCTTGCCCGCCACCGCGTTCGCGCGCTGGTTGCCCTTGGCAGCTACCGCGGGAGCCATCGGCGCCTTGCCGACCTCCTGCGAGCCGCATTCGGGACATTCGACCAGCCCGCGGTCCTGCTGCTCGGCGAAATCGCCCGAAGAGCCGAACCAGCCCTCGAAGCGGTGGCCCTGCGCGCAATGGAGGTCGTAGACGATCATATCGGCGCGCTACTTGGCGATTTCGCGGCGGTTGGCAAGGCTGGGGACCTGCCTGCGCACCTCGGCGATGCGCCCGAGGTCGATCTCGGCGAAACCCAGGCCCGGCTGATCGCCGCCCATATCGAGCAGCACCTTGCCCCAGGGATCGACCACCAGGCTGTGGCCATAGGTCGTCCGGCCATCCGCGTGCCGGCCGACCTGCGCCGCGGCGACGACATAGGCGCTGGCCTCGATCGCGCGGGCGCGCTGGAGCACGTGCCAATGCGCCTTGCCGGTGGGGACGGTGAAGGCCGCGGGGATCGCGATAACATCGCAGCGCGCGCGGCCCAGCGCCTCGAACAATGCCGGGAAGCGCAGATCGTAGCACACCGCGAGGCCGAGCCTTCCGAGCGGCGTTTCGGCGGTCACCACCTGATCGCCCGCGCGATAGGTGCGCGATTCGCGCCAGCTTTCGCCGCTGTCGAGATCGACATCGAACATATGCATCTTGTCGTAGCGCGCGGCGATCGCGCCCTGCCCGTCCACCAGCAGCGAGCGGTTGGCCCAGCTGCCATCGCCATTGTCGAGCGCCAGCGAGCCGAGCGCGACCCACAGCCCCTCGCCCGCCGCCGCCGCGCGCACGCGGTCGAGGACCGGGTCGTCGGGTTCGGCGGAGATCGACCGCGCCGCGCGCGCCCGGTCGCGGTCGAGCATCCCGCTCATCTCGGGGGTGAACAGCATCGCCGCGCCGCCCGCCTTCGCCTCGGCGATGGCGCGCTCGATGGTCGCAGCGTTGGCAGCGGGATCGATCCCGGCGGTCATCTGCAGAACGGCGATGCGGGTCATGCGCGTGCGATCATCCTGCGAGCAGCGCGTCGAGCTTGCCCTCGCGCTCGAGCGCGGCGAGCTCGTCCGATCCCCCGACATGGGTGTCGCCGACGAAGATCTGCGGCACGGTGCGGGCGCCGGGCGCACGGGACTGCATCTCGTCGCGCTTGGGGCCACCCATGGTGATGTCGTGCTCGGTGTATTCGACACCCTTTTCGTCGAGCAGACGCTTGGCGCGCGCGCAGAAACCGCAGGTGAATTTGGTGTAGATGGTGACTTGGGGAGTGGACATGTCGGACCTTCAAAAAGTGACTTTCGCGAGCAGCATACCCGTCTTGACATGGGTCTGCACGAAACTATCTCGGTCGTGTTCGCTGCGGCCCGAACGGGCGTGGCGAAGGATCGAGGGGGCGCTGCCGGGTGCAGGCTCCTTCAGTGTATCAAATTGCTCAGAAGAGGATTTGTTTCTATGAACCGTATCGATTTGACCCCCTATCGCCGCTCGACCGTCGGCTTCGACCGGCTTTTCGACCTGCTCGAGAGCCAGGCGCGCAACAGTTCGGGCGAGAACTACCCACCCTTCAACATCGAGCGCCGCGACGAGGATTCCTACCGCATCACGCTGGCGGTGGCGGGATTCCGCAACGGCGATCTCGATATTGTCGCGCAGCAGAACCTGCTCACCGTGCAGGGGCGTAAGCGCGACGACCAGCCCGAGGGCGAGATGCTGCATGTCGGCATCGCCAATCGCGGGTTCGAGCGCCGCTTCGAACTGGCCGATTTCGTCCGGGTCGCCAATGCCGATCTCGCGGACGGGATGCTGACCATCGATCTGGTGCGCGAAGTGCCTGAGGCGATGAAGCCCAAGAAGATCGCCATCGGCGGCCAGCCCACGCTGGAAGTGGTCAAGCGCGACGAGGACGACAGCGCCGCGGCGGCGTGATCCTTCTGGCAAATTAATATCGACCTCAAACGAATAGGGGGCGGAGCTTGCGCTCCGCCCCCGCGACGCATGACGCCGCCAAGCCCCGATGTCGATCGTCCGGGTCGCAGAAGACAACCAACGTCGAAGCAAGCCCCTGTCCGCGCGGCTGCGACCGCGCGGCGCGTAAACCCTCCGCCCGGCCAAAGGCGGCGGGCGGACAGCTTGTGTGCAACAACTATATCAAAAGATAAAGGGGCGAACGCGGACCCCGGCCGCGGACGCGCAGCGCCAAGCGCGCCCGCGCCGGCGGCTTGCAGCCATTATCAAAATGTTAGTACCGATCCGCAACCATTCCGGCGGCGAAAAAAAATCAGACCAGCCGCGCCTGTTCGAGCGCCGCGCCCACGAATCCGGCGAACAGCGGATGCGGATCGAAGGGTTTGGACTTGAGTTCGGGGTGGAACTGCACCCCCACGAACCACGGATGGTCGGGCCGCTCGACGATTTCGGGCAGCAGCCCGTCGGGCGACATCCCCGAGAACACCAGCCCCTGCTTCTCGAGCGGCGCGATATAGGCGCTGTTGACCTCGTAGCGGTGGCGATGGCGTTCCGAGATCGTGGTCGCGCCGTGATAGAGCTGCGAGACATGGCTGTTGCCCGTCAGCGCCGCGTCATAGGCGCCCAGCCGCAT
>JAHJWA010000126.1 GCA_018828205.1 Alphaproteobacteria bacterium | reverse complement strand
CGTGGTCTACACCAGCCTCGTCGCGCTGGTGCAGAGCGATATGAAAAAGCTGATCGCTTATTCCTCGGTCGCGCATATGGCGATCGTCACCGCCGGCCTGTTCGCCTTCAACGTTCAGGGGCTCGAGGGCGCGATGATCATGATGCTCAGCCACGGGCTGGTGTCGGGCGCGCTGTTCCTGTGTGTCGGGGTTATCTACGAGCGCCTGCACACGCGCGAGATCGACCGTTACGGCGGCCTCGCGATCAACATGCCGCGCTACGCGGTCTTCTTCCTGTTCTTCACAATGGCGAGCATCGGCCTGCCGGGGACCAGCGGCTTCGTCGCCGAATTCCTCGCGCTCGCGGGCGTGTATCAGGTGTCGACCTGGGCGACGCTGGTGCTGACCACGGGCATCATCCTGGGCGCAGCCTATATGCTCTACCTCTATCGCCGCGTCGCTTTCGGACCGCAGGAACACGCCGATGCCGCGGTCATGCCCGACCTCAGTCTGCGTGAATGGGTCATGCTCGGCCCGATTGCGGCGGCGGTGCTGTGGATGGGGGTCTACCCCGAGAGCTTCCTTGCCCCGATGCGTGCCGACATCGCCGCGCTCGACGCCCGCCTCGCCCGCGCCGCGCCCGAAGGGGACTCGCGCCCTGTGGTTGGCACGCCGCGCGCGCATGAAGCCAATTATATCGAAGGCGCCCATGGCGCCGCCGCAGGCGCGAGCGAGGGCGCCCATTGATGGATTACGCAAGCTCCTTCTACATCATCGCGCCCGAGCTGATGCTCACCGGCGCGGCGCTGGTCCTGCTGCTGTTCGCGGCGTGGATGCGCGATGCCGCCAAACTTGCCACGGTGGTCGCGATCACCGCATTGTTCGGTGCGGTCTTCTGGACCGGGCATCTGCTGCTCGATCCCTCCTTTGACCTGGCTGCGGATGCCTTCGGCGGGCTCTACCGGATGGACGATTTCGGCAGCGTCGCGAAGCTGCTGATCTATCTGGCGACGATCGCCTGTCTTGTGGTCACGCCGCGCTATTTCGAACGTCGCGGCGCCTATCGCGCCGAATACCCGGTGCTGCTGCTGCTCAATGCGGTCGGCATGGGGATGATGGTCTCCGCGGTCGATCTGATGACGCTCTACATCGGTCTCGAGCTGTCGAGCCTGTCCTCCTACGTCCTCGCCGCATTCCTGCGCGACGACACCAAATCGAGCGAAGCGGGGCTCAAATATTTCATCCTCGGCGCGCTCGCCTCGGGGATCATCCTCTACGGTATGAGCCTGGTCTACGGCTTCTCGGGTACCACCCAATATTCCGGCATCCGCCTTGCCTTCGCCGACGGTCTCTCGGCCGGTGCGCTGTTCGGGGTCGTCTTCGTGCTCGCCGGCCTGGCGTTCAAGATCGCCGCGGTGCCGTTCCACATGTGGACGCCGGACGTCTACGAGGGTGCGCCGACGCCGGTCACCGCCTTCTTTGCCAGCGCGCCCAAGGTCGCGGCGGTGGCGATGCTGGCGCGCATGGCGATCGACGCCTTCGGGGCGCAGACCGATGCCTGGCAGCAAATCGTCATTTTCGCGGCGATGGCCTCGATCGTGGTCGGCGCGCTGGGCGCAATCGGGCAGGAGAACCTCAAGCGGGTGCTCGCCTACAGCTCGATCAACAATGTCGGCTTCATCCTGATCGGTCTCGCCACGGCGACCCCCGAAGGGGTGAGCGCGGTGCTGGTCTATCTGGCGATCTATGTCGTCATGACCATCGGTGCCTTTACCGCGGTGCTGATGCTCCGCGACCGTGAGGGCGAACAGCTCGAGACCTTCACCGACATTGCGGGGCTCTCCACGATCCGGCCCGCGGTCGCTTGGGGTGTGCTGCTGCTGATGTTCAGCCTGGCAGGCATCCCTCCTTTGTTCGGCTTCTGGGGCAAGTTCGTGGTCTTCCAGGCTGCGGTTCAGGCCGACATGATCATTCTCGCCGCGATCGGTATTGCTGCCAGCGTGATTGGCGCGTTCTACTACCTCAAGTTCGTCAAGGTGATGTTCTTCGATGAGCCCGTGCGCGAAGCCGAGACGCAGAGCCCGGTCGGCCATTGGGCGGTGCTGGGCATTTGCGTGCTGATCGTCTCACCGCTCGGCTATCTGCTCACGCCCTGGCTGGGCGCCATTGCCGACGGCGCCGCCGCCTCGCTCTTCACAATCGTTTGATCCGCACCCTTCCGCAAACCGGCTCCACCAATGCCGATCTGCTCGCCGCTCTACGCGGCGGCGAACGCGTGGGCGAAGGCGACTGGCTGGTCGCCGACCGCCAGAGCGCCGGCCGCGGGCGTCAGGGGCGCGACTGGTTCGACGGTGCAGGCAATTTCATGGGCTCGACCGTCGTGCACCTCAGCCCGCGCGATCCTTCCCCCGCGACGCTGGCACTGGTGTCTGGCGTGGCGGTTCACGAGGCGACGGCACCGCTGTTCGCCGATGCCTCGGCGCTGACGCTCAAATGGCCCAACGATCTGCTTTACGCCGGCCGCAAGCTGGCGGGCATCCTGCTGGAGCGGCAGCATGATGCCATCGTCGTCGGGATCGGGGTCAATCTCGTCGCCGCACCGAAACTCGATCGTCCAACCATTGCGCTCGCCGAACTCGGCCCCGCGCCCTCGCGCGATTTCTTCGCGCAGAGCCTGGCCACGCATTTCGCCGCCGAACTCGACCGCTGGCGCACCTATGGGCTGGAGCCGCTGATCCGCCGCTGGGAAGCCGCCGCGCACCCGACCGAGACCGCTCTGACGGCAAACCCGCCGGGCGAGGCCGCGATTGCGGGATGCTTCGCCGGGCTTACCCCCGAGGGTTCGCTGAGGCTGCGCTTGGACAACGGGTCGGAGCGTGTCATTCACGCCGGCGACGTGATGCTCGCGAATTAGGATATGACCATGCTGCTCGTCGCCGATGTCGGAAACACGAATGTCGTCTTCGCCCTGTTCGAACGGGACGGGAAGGGCGGGCGCACGATCCGCACCCGCTGGCGGATCGCCACCGATCCGCGCCGCACCGGCGACGAATACGCGGTCTGGCTGCTCCAGCTGCTCCAGATCGAGGGCTTTGGCCGCGAGGACGTCAAGCAGTTCATCATCGGCTCGGTGGTGCCGCGTGCGGTCCACAATCTGACGGTGCTGGCGAACAAATATTTCGACGTCGAACCGATCGTGGCCGGCGCCGGCGAGGAAGGCTGGGGGTTCGAAGTGGATGTCGAGGAGCCGCGCTCGCTCGGCGCCGACCGCGCGCTCAACGCCATTGCCGCGCACGAACGCTACGAGGGCGATCTGATCCTAATCGACTTCGGCACCGCGACCACTTTGGATGCGGTGGATTTCACCGGCGCCTATAAGGGCGGCATCATCGCGGCCGGTATCAATCTCTCGCTGGACGCGCTGGTGGGGAACACCGCCAAGCTCCCGCGCATTGCCATAGAGAAGCCACGCAGTGACAGCGTCATAGGACGCAACACCGAGGATCAGATGCTGATCGGCGTATTCTGGGGCTATATTGCCATGATCGAAGGACTTGTTACGCGAATGAAAGCGGAAATCGGAAGACCCTGCAAAGTGGTCGCCACTGGCGGGCTCGCCGTCCTGTTCGACGAGCACACCGGATTGTTCGACCATGTCGACAGCGAGCTGACGCTCGAGGGACTGGCCATTCTCGCGGATCGGCACGGCTCTTGAAAAAGGATTTCACCCCCGAAGACGAATTGCTGTTCCTCGCGCTCGGCGGATCGGGCGAGATTGGCATGAACGTCAATCTGTACGGCTGCCGCGGTCGCTGGCTGATGGTCGATCTGGGAATGACCTTCTCGGGTGGGCAATATCCCGGCGTCGATCTGGTGTTCGCCGATCTCGACTTTATCGAGCAACGCGCCGACACTCTCGACGGCATCGTCCTGACCCATGCGCATGAAGACCATATCGGCGCGATCCCCTATTTCGCTTCCGAACTGGGTGTTCCGCTCTACGCCACGCCCTTCACCGCCGATCTGATCCGCCGCAAGCTCCAAGAGGCGGGCATCGTCGACGACATCGAACTCAACATAATCGATCACGATCACGGCCAGTTCTCGGTCGGGGCCTTCGATGTGACTTACATTCCGCTTTCGCACTCGATCGCCGAGGGCAATGCGCTGTTGATCGAGACTCCGTTCGGGACCGTGTTCCACACCGGCGACTGGAAGCTCGACGAGGACCCGGTCGTCGGCGTGCCGACCACCGAGGAAGAGCTGCGCGAGATCGGCGACGAGGGTATCCTCGCGATGGTCTGCGACAGCACCAATGTCTTCAATCCCAATCCCAGCGGCTCCGAAGGCGCGGTTTATCGCGGGCTACGCAAGGAAGTGGCGAAGCATTCGGGCCGGCGTGTGCTGGTCACCACCTTTGCCAGCAATGTCGCCCGTCTGCACACTCTGGGCGAGGTCGCGCGCGAAACCGGGCGCCAGCTCTGTGTCGCGGGCCGCTCGCTCGACCGGATCATCGAGGTCGCGCAGGACAATGGCTATCTCCAGGACTTCCCGAAGCCGATCGATTTCAACAAGGCGATGGGGCTACCCCGCGGCGAGGTGCTGATCATCGCCACCGGCGGGCAGGGTGAGCCGCGCGCGGCGCTCGCGCGCATCGCCGAGGGCAACCACCAGATCGAATTGACGCCGGGCGATGTGATCCTGTTCTCCAGCCGGCAAATCCCCGGCAATGAGGTCGCGATCGGTGCGATCCAGAACAAGCTCGCCGAAAGCGGCATCGTGCTGGTGAGCGGCCGCGAGGGCGATATCCATGTGTCCGGCCATCCCGGCCGCCCCGAGCTGGAAGCGCTCTACGAGTGGCTCCAGCCCGAGATCCTTGTCCCGGTCCATGGCGAGGTCCGCCATATGCAGGAACAGGCGCGGCTCGGCCGCGCGCGCGGAATCCCGCATTCGGTCTATCAGAAGAATGGCGACATGGTCCGGCTCGCTCCCGGGAAGCCCGGCAAGATCGGCGAGGTTCGCTCCGGCAGGCTCGTTCTCGACGGCGACATCATCCTGCCCGCCGATGGCGATGCGATCACCATGCGCCGCCGCATCGCGCTCGACGGTGTGCTGATCGTCGCGCTCGACGATCGTCTGCTGCCGCGTATCGAGGGTGTGGGTCTGCCGCTCGATGAAGACTACGACGCCTTCGTCACCGAGGCCGAAGCCGACGTGGTCAAGGCGATCGCCCGGCTTAAGGGCAAGTCGCGCCAGAACCGCGGCGAAATCCACGAGGCGGCAAGGCTCGCGGCGCGCCGTGCGGCGCAGCGCTGGTCGGGCAAGAAGCCGCAGGTCCGCGTATTGATGCCGCGCGAGGCCTGAGCCGATGCAGTGGACATCCATTGTCGCGATCTATTTTCTCGTCTGGGTGATGACGGCCTTCGTCATGCTGCCTTTCGGGGTGCGCACCCATGACGAGCTCGGGATCGAAAAGGTGCCCGGCCAGGCCGACAGCGCACCCGCCAATTTCCAGCCCGGCAGGCTGGCTCTGCGCGCAACCGTGATCGCCGCGGTGCTGACCGCGCTCTACATCGCCAATTACGAATTTTCCTGGATCACCGCCGAAGATCTCGATCTGGTGGGGCTGGGCCAGAAGGGCTGAGCTATTCGCGCAGCCGCTCGATGGCCTGCGCCAGCGCGACATAGAGCTTGCCGATATCCGAGCTGAGCACGGTCACGCCCAGCGCATGGCCGTCTCGGGTCGACAGCAGCGTGCGCAGCATCGCCTCGAAATCATGGATGTAGCGGCTGACATGCTCACGAAAATCCGGATCGGCATCGTAGATTTCCGCGATCTCGCGCGCTTCTGTGTTGTCGAGCAGGCGCACCGCGCGGCGGGTGAAGATGCCGCGATCACCGCGCAGGTAGGAGGTCCAGGCCCGGTCGGTGACATCGGTCGAAAGCACCTTGCCGATGTCGATGGCATTGGAATTGAGCGACTCGGTGATCAGCGCTACCCGGCGACTGAAGTCGTTGTCGACCTGTTCCTCGGCCATCTCGCGCGCACGGGTGACCCGGCTTTCAAGATTGCTCGCCAGTTCGTTTACCTTGATGAGCTGGTCGCGCAGGAACAGCGCCGCATCTCGGCTCGCCGCGGTCGCGCGATCGCTGGCTTCGTCGAGTGAGCCGATCGCCTCGCCGGCGCGCTCTTCCACGGCGCGATCAATCGCCGCGGCGCTGGCCTCACCCACCCGGTCAGCCAGCTTGCGGATCCGCACCGCCTGGTCGTTCTCGATCGAGAACAGCGCGCCGCGCGCGCGCTTCTCGAGTTCGGCGATGGCCGAGGTCAACTCTTGGCGCGCACGATCGGCGACTTCGACATTCTGCGTATCGATGGCGTCGAGGCGATCGCGCAATCCGTCGAGCGCCTGGGCCTGCTCGGCGATCGTCCCGGAAAGACTCTCGCGGAACTCGCCGATTGTGACGATGGCCTGGCGGCTGTGATCGCCGGCGAGGTCGACGACCTCGGTTAGAGCGGTGCCGGCATCTTTCGCTTCCTCCATCGTCGCGCGCAACCGGTCGGTACGGCCCTCGGCCTCGGTGAGGCGATGTTCGAAATCGCCGATCGCGACGGGCAGATCTTCCTTGGCATGGCGAGCGCTGGCCTGGATCAGCTCGAGCAGGCGAACGCTTGCATCGGTGAGCGCGGTGACCGCGTCGTCGGTCCCGTCAAGCGCGCCCCGGCTCTGGATGAGCATGTTGTGCAGATGGGCCACGGCGGCAGCGAGCGCATCGCCCGTCTCGCGGCCCTGATCGGCCACGCCGCCCATCTGCGCTCCCAGTTCGGCGACCCGCTCGGCCAGCGCTTCGCCCTGTTCGGCCAGCGCACGGATATGCACCGCCTGCGTATCGCGCCGCTCCGCCAGATCGGTGTCGAGCGCAGCAAGCCGTTCCTCCAGCGCCATGAGCGCCGCCTCCTCGATCGCGGCGAAATTCTCGCGGCGTTCGGCGAT
>JAHJWA010000125.1 GCA_018828205.1 Alphaproteobacteria bacterium | reverse complement strand
TGCTTGCCCGGCGCGCCCTTGCCGATCACCGTGCGGCAGGCGATCAGCGAGGGGCGCTCGTCGGCCAGCGCCTCGTCGATCGCGCGGCGGATATCGGCGAAATCATGCCCGTCGCAGGCAACCACGTGCCAGTTGGTCGCCTCGTAGCGCGCCTTGATGTCCTCGCTGGTCGAGAGATCGGTCGCGCCGTCGATGGTGATTTGGTTGTCGTCCCACAGCACGATCATCCGGCCCAGCCCCAGATGGCCCGCCAGCCCGATCGCCTCGTGGTTGAGGCCTTCCATCAGGCAGCCGTCCCCGGCCACCACCCAGGTGCGGTGATCGACCAGTTCGTCGCCGAACTCGGCGTTGAGATGGCGCTCGGCGATCGCCATGCCCACCGCCATGCCCAGCCCCTGGCCCAGCGGACCGGTGGTGCATTCGACGCCTTCGAGCAGGAAATTCTCCGGGTGTCCGGCGCACGGGCTGCCCAGCTTCCGGAAATTGCGCAGATCGTCCATCGTCGGCGCGGCATAGCCCGAGAGGTGGAGCAGGCTGTAGATCAGCATCGAGCCGTGCCCGGCGCTGAGCACGAAGCGGTCGCGATCGGCCCAGTCGGGCGCGTCGGGATCGTGCTTGAGATATTCGCTCCACAGCACGGTGGCGACATCGGCCATGCCCATCGGCATCCCCGGGTGGCCGGAATTGGCCGCCTGCACCGCATCCATCGAAAGGGCCCGGATGGCGTTGGCCATCTGGACCAGGCGCGGTGTCTCGAGGCTCATGCTGAATTCTCCGGAAAATGGGGGCGATTCGACGCGCGCGAACCCTTCGCGAAGGCGCGCCGCAAGGTCAAGGCGGGTGGGTCGCGCGCGCCATCAAACCCGCCGCTCCGAGCAGTTATCAACAGGTCGGGCCAAGCCTTTGCCTGCGCGGGCGAATTGGCGTATCAAACGCCGATTATGCCGGACGATCGCATCGCTTCCGCCTACGACAGGATCGAGGCCGCCCTCGACCGGATCGAGCGCAGCGCCCGCGCGCCCGCGCGCGCCCCGGCCCCCTCCAGCCAAGCCGATCCCGATCTGGCCGCCCGCCACGCCGCGCTGCGCGCAACGGTGAGTGCCAGCCTCGGCGAGTTGGATGAACTGATCAAGAGGCTCGAACCATGAGCGAGGTCGTGCTGAGCGTCGGCGGGCGCAATTACACGCTGCGCTGCGAGGACGGGCAGGAGGATCACATCCGCCATCTCGCCGGTATCGTCGATGCCAAGCTTGGCGATGGCGCCAGCCAATTGCCCGCGATGGAGGCCAAGAACCTGCTGTTTGCAGCGCTGTTTCTGGCCGACGAGCTCGAGGAGGCGCGTCAATCCGGCGGCGCCGATCGTGCCGAGCAGGTCGCGGACGGGCTCGAGGCGCTGGCACTCCGGCTCGAAAAGACTGCGGAAACCCTTGAGCAAGCGGCTGCGAACGCCTAAATAGGCAGGTGGCGGGACTGCCCGGCACGAGCCACATGAACATCCCTGAGGCTATAAGTAAATACCTAGGGAGCTGTCCCTGTCCGGATCACGGGTTCGTCCTGCGGGTCCGGTGCAAACGGCGCCCACCTGACGTCCACGCGTCAGAGGATTTCATGGCAAACGACCCATGGTGGTTCCGTCACCGCAATGCATGACCCCGGTCCGGCCGGGCGACGACAGGGGCGCCGCGTGCCAGACAAGAACCAGATCCGAACCCGATTGCGCGGTGAGCGCCGCGCGCATGTCCAGGCCATCCCGGCCGCGATGCGCGCGCTGATCTTCCACCGCCCGCCCGCCCCGCTGCTCGACCTCGTCCCCGACGACGCGACGATCGGGCTCTATGCCGCGGGACCCTTCGAGGCGCCTGCCGCATCCTATGCGAAATTCTTCTTCGAGGCGGGCCACGCGCTCGCGCTGCCGCGCTTCGCGACGCGCAACGCCGGTATGGAGTTCGCGCATCACGAGGACCCCTTCGAGGAGAGCGATTGCGAGGTCGGCCCCTTCGGGCTGATGCAGCCGCTGTCCGGCGCCGAGACCGTTACCCCAGACCTGCTGTTCGTGCCGCTGATCGGCTTTACCGACACCGGCGCGCGGATCGGCCAGGGCGGCGGCCACTACGACCGCTGGCTGGCCGAGCATCCCGGCACCGTGGCGATCGGGCTGGCCTGGGACGTGCAGAAGGTCGACGCGCTCCCGCTCGAGCCGCATGACGTCCCGCTGACCGCGGTGGTGACCCCTACCCGCCTCTACGGTCCGTTCTGATGCGCGAGGAACCCACCCTGCGGATTCCGCTCGGCGTGCTGGGGCTGCTGGTGGCTTTGCTCGCCTACGGGATCGTGGTCGCCACATTCGCGCCGCCCCTGATCGCGGGCTGGCACACGATCGCCCAGACCGTCGTCTACCTGTTCCTCGGGGTGATCTGGCTGCTGCCGCTCCGGCGCTTCCTGATCTGGATGGAAACCGGCCGCTGGGGCTAGCCTGCCCGATCGGGAACCTTGTTAGGCGCGCCGCGGTTCTGCCCTCATGCCGGAACTGCCCGAAAACGAAGCGCAGCGCCTGACGCTCGAACGCGAGTGCCTCAACCGCACCGTCGTAAAGGCGGAGCGCGGCGACAACATCGCCCATATCGACCTGCCCGGTGGCAACCAGCTGGCGCGCTTCGAGGGCCACCGGTTCACCGAGACCCGCCGCCACGGCAAGAACATCTTCCTCGGCAGCAAGAGCGGGCCCTGGATAACCGTCCATCTCGGCATGAGCGGCTGGCTGACCCCCTACGACGCTCCCGAACGCGAACCCGACCACACCAAGTTCCGGATCGTCTTCGAAGGCGACAGGCGGCTGGCCTTCCGCTGCCCGCGCAAGCTCGGCCATGTCAGGGTGGTCGAGGATCCCGACGAATACATCGCCGCGCACAAGCTCGGGCCCGATGCGCTGGCGATCGACCGGGAGACCTTCACCGCTTTCATCGGCGGCTCGAAGGCAGCGATCAAATCGGCGCTGACGGATCAGAACCGGATCGCCGGGATCGGCAATCTGTGGTCGGACGAGATCCTGTTCCAGACGGGTCTCGACCCCGCGCGCAAGGGCAGCGATCTCGACAGTGAAAAACTCGACTCTCTGTTCGACACCATGCGCCTGAACCTGTCGAAAGGTGTCGATGTCGAAGCCGACTATGCGCGCCTGCCCAAGGACTGGCTGATTCCCAACCGCAAGGACAAGGCAGACTGCCCGCGCAAGGGATGCGGCGGCAGTCTGACCCACCGCAAGGTGGGTGGCCGGACGGCCTATTTCTGTCCGGTCCATCAATCGTGAAAAGGTAGGTTCCCAAGTGGCGCGAGTGACGGGACTTGAACCCGCGACCTCCGGCGTGACAGGCCGGCGCTCTAACCAACTGAGCTACACCCGCGCAT
>JAHJWA010000124.1 GCA_018828205.1 Alphaproteobacteria bacterium | reverse complement strand
CGGGCGATGTGACTGCCAGCGGCAACGCGCTCGAAGCTGAAGGGAAGCTGCTCGAACGCTGCACAATCCGCCTGATTCAATGAACTGTGGGCTTCGAGCTTATCCAGAAACGGTTTGAGCTTCTCGGTAGATAGCGACGACACGTGAACCCTCCTGGGCATAGTTCGGCGACCGACAGCGCGCGGAAACTCGCACCCGTGTGAACGGTGACTTCCCTGCTCTACGGCAAGGGGAAAAACTTCCAGATAGCTCACAAATGTGTGACAAACTGATTAGGTTCCGAAATGTTGCGAGCTCCTTTGGATGAACACCATGCCCCTCCGCCCGTATCCGGGATCCGCTAGTCCAGCCCGTGCGCCAAATCGCGCTGCCGCCATCGGGTCGCGGAACCAGAGCGAAGCGAGAGTGAAGTCAAAATCGGGGCCTGTAGCAGCGAGTGAACGTGGTTGATGCCTGATCTGAAAAGCAAGAGTCTTGAAAACCCGAGCCGGCCCCTAGCGGGACTGGCTGCAAAACAAAGTGGCGATGCGGCGCTGCGGTCCATTCTCTACGTGAGCCGGTGTAAATTTCAGGCACCCGATCGTGATCGCGAGATCACCAATCTTGTTGCTGACTCGAAGCGTCGCAACCAGGACCAGGGAATCACTGGTGCGTTGATATATACCGGCACCCATTTTGCCCAGATAATCGAAGGACCTCATGAAAATATTGAGACGTTGATGGGTAAGATAGATGCCGACATTCGCCACACAGAGATCTTGATCGTCAGAGACGAATATCAATTCCGGCGGCGCTTCCGTGGCTGGGCCTTGGCTTATTCTGGGCCGCCTCAATTCATCGCAGCGGAGATGGAACCGGTTTCTTCCACGATGGCGCAAAAGGAGAGACGCGCAGCGGCGGAGCGTTTGATCGCACTTATGCTCGCCTTCACCAGCCTCGAAGTGTCGCCCTGAGCATGGCCCTCCCGCCTTGGTGAGGGCGAGCTTATTGACGGATGGCGGCGGTTTTGAGTGACGTTGGGCGGCGTTCGCTGCACGCGTCAAGAAACCGCGAACCCTTGGCTGTCTCGCAAGGGGGGCGTTCGTGGTGACGGCAACGCCGATTGCAGTGACGTAAGGCGCAGGGCGCAACAGCGTGTGAAACCGCTGGGCGGCGTCGAGGCTCGCGGTCATGAAGCCGAGCGCTGGGCTAACGAGTGGCGCTACGCAGTGCGGGCCCGCGTTGACCTCTGCCAGTGGCTGAGCGGGAGGAGCTAAGGAGACGAGCACGCCATAACCGGTTGAGGCGCGCTGGTTACGGCATTTCAGTAAGGCGGAGTACCCTTGGGGGTAAGAGATCACATTCGCTCTTTAGTACGTATTGTAATTCAATCGGTTACGCATTGGTCGCGTATCCCACCGGCTCCGCCAGTTTGCCCTGTAAAAGCGGGCTTCATTCCTGCCGATCCGCGGTCCGCAAGCTTTAGGCGTGCGCCATTGCAGCCGGCGCCGCGCTTTGGCATGGCCGTGTCATGATCAAATTTTCCATCGTCGCTACGGCCGCCGCCGCGCTTGCGCTTTCGCCCATTCCCCTCGCCGCGCAGGAGGAGGGTAACCAGAGATCCGACACCGAGCTGCAGGCCGACTATGTGGCCAATTCCGCGTCGCGCCAATTGTCGGGGACCTTTGGCGGTACGCGGATCGATTACACCGCCACCGTGGCTGAGACGGTGCTGACCAACGACAAGGACGAACCGGCTGCCGCCATAGTGGTGACCTCCTATGTGGCGGAGCCGCGCGACGAGACGCGACCGGTCACCTTCCTGTTCAACGGTGGACCGGGTTCGGGCTCGGTCTGGCTGCAGATGGGCGCCTTCGGCCCCAAGCGCGTCGCCATTCCCTCGGATGCCCGCGATGACGGCGCCCCGCCTTATCCCATTCTCGACAATCCGGATTCGCTTCTGGATGTGACCGACCTGGTCTTTATCGACCCCGTCGGCACAGGCTTTTCGCATCTGATCGGCGATACCGAGGGCACGGATTACTGGGGCGTAACCAAGGACGCGCGCTCGGTGGCGGAGGTGATCCGCCGCTGGCTGAGCGACAATGGCCGCTGGAACAGCCCCAAATTCCTCGGCGGCGAAAGCTATGGCACCACGCGCTCGGCGGCGGTGGTGGACCAGCTGGAGGGGGGCTACAATGATGTCGCTCTCAACGGCGTGATCCTGATCTCCACCGTTCTGGATTTCGGGGCGGGCGCGGAAACCGAGGGTGCGGAGCTGAGCTATATCACCACTCTGCCGACGATGGCGGCCACGGCGCATTATCACGGCAAGGCGGGGACGGATGCTGCCTCGGTCGCGCAATTCGTCGAGCAGGCGCGCCAGTTCGCCATCGGACCCTATGCGAGTTTTCTGCTCAAGGGGCAGACCGCCTCCGGCGAGGAACGCGCCGCCATCCGGGCTGACCTGGCGCGGTTCACCGGCCTCTCCGAGCGGTTTCTCGAAGCGGCGGATCTGCGCGTCAGCTCGGGCCGGTTCTACAAGGAATTGCTGCGCGATCGCGGGCTGACCGTGGGTCGGCTCGACAGCCGCTATACCGGCGTCGACTACGACAGCGCGGGCGAATATCCGGACAATGATCCCAGCTTCTACGGTATCGACGGCGGCTACAATGCGGCGGTCAACCACTTCATGCGCGAGACGCTGGGGTATGACACCGACGAGAATTATGTCGCGATCGGCAATGTCGGCCCGTGGGACTGGAATCTCGAGGGCGGACGCGATCTCAACGCCTACCTCAATGTCACGCCCTATCTGGGCCGGGCGCTGCGCGAGAATTCGGGGATGCGGATATTCGTGGGCCAGGGCTGGTACGATTTCGCCACGCCCTTCTTTGCCGCCGAATACGCACTCACCCGCACCGGCATCCCTCAGGACCGGATCGAATGGCGCTATTACGACTCTGGCCACATGATGTATATTCGAGACGAGGACCGGCAGGCGCTGTCGGCAGACGTACGCGAGTTCATCATCGCGCGCTGATTGCGCTGCCTGGAAGCCGGACCCGGGGAGGGTTATGGCTTCGAGCGCTGCACCGGTTCAACTCGGTGCGGCGGGACAATATCTGGCGAGATAATCCGCGTGCGTCGGCATTTGCTGGACGAGGAATTTGACGGATTTCTCGATCTC
Source organism: Alphaproteobacteria bacterium (assembly GCA_018828205.1). Taxonomy (GTDB): domain Bacteria; phylum Pseudomonadota; class Alphaproteobacteria; order Sphingomonadales; family Sphingomonadaceae; genus Qipengyuania. The sequence goes on along the minus strand of JAHJWA010000124.1, from coordinate 13,265 downwards.
GTCGACCTCGCTCAGAAGCGCGGGGCCGCCGATGGTGTCCGCCATCGGGTTGTGCCCGCCCATCGCGATACCCTGACCCATCATCACCGCAGCCCAGCTGGTTTCGGTAAACAGCTCGTCCTCCTCGCGGAAGATCTGCCCGTTGGAGCGAAACAGTTCGATTTTCTCCGCGAGCGTGTCTGGCACATCCATCGTCCGACAGTGGTTCCAGAAATCGGAATCGGTGCGGTTGGTGGCATGGTAGTGGAGCACGAGGAAATCGCGTATGCGCGCATATTCCTTGCCGGTGAGGCGGTTGAACGTATCTTCCTGCACCTGGGTGATCCCGTCGAGCGACAGCAGCGAGATCAGCTTGTTGATGCCGGTGTTGATCAGGTGGATCGAAGTCGATTCCAGCGGTTCCATGAAGCCCGCGGACAGGCCGAGCGCGACGACGTTCTTGTTCCAGAACTTCTTCCGGCGCCCAGTTGTGAAGCGCAGGAAATTGGGATCCGCCTGCGGCTTGCCGGCGATATTCCGAACCAGGATATCGTGCGCTTCCTCGTCGCCCATAAATTCGCTGCAATAGACATGTCCGTTGCCGTTGCGATGCTGAAGCGGGACCTGCCATTGCCAGCCGGCGCTGTGCGCGGTGGCGCGGGTCATGGGCGAGGGCGCGCTGCCGTCCTCACGCTGGCAAGGGAGCGCGACCGCGCGGTCGCAAGGCAGATAGTGGCGCCAGTCCTCGTAGCCGGTTTGGAGTGCCTGTTCGATCAGCAGGCCGCGGAAGCCCGAGCAATCGACGAACAGATCGCCGTCGATCGTGACGCCGTCCTCCATCGTGATCGAGGCGACATGGCCCGATCCGCCGTCGAGCGTGACATCCGCGACCTTGCCTTCGCGCCGCACCACGCCGTGCCCTTCCGCATAGGTACGCAGGAAGCGCGCGTAGCGGGTCGCGTCGATATGATAGGCGTAGTTGGTGGGAGGCAGATCGTCGCGGCGATAGTCCTCGGTCCGGGCGAACTTGCCGAAATAGGCGGCCATGGTTTCGAGGCTGAAAGCCTGGATCGGTCGCTTGTCCCCGCCTTGGCGCAGGCGATGCCAGATATGCTGGAAGGAAACCCCGCCGATTTCATAGCCATAGCTGCCGAAGGGGTGGATGTAGCTCTCGCCGATGTTGCCCCAGTTCACGAACTGGATGCCGAGCTTGAACGAGCCTTGCGTCGCGGCGAGCATCTCCCGCTCGTCGATATCCAGCAGGTTGTTGAATTCCAGGAACGGCGGGATGGTCGCTTCGCCTACGCCCACGGTCCCGATCTGCTCGGACTCCACGAGCGTGATGTCGATTGCATGGCCGGCCTTCAGCCGCGACAGCGCGGCAGCGGCCATCCAGCCCGCGGTTCCACCCCCAACGATAACGACTTTTCCTACACCCATCCCTCGTCCCTGCCAGTTTCGCCCGGCTGTTGCCAGACCGTAACACCCAATTGTGAACGTTCATACGGGTCTTGTGAACGATCACATCTGGCGATATGTGACAAGACAAAGGCGCAGTCGTTCGCCATATAATAATGAGCAGGGGAGGAATACATGTCTCGGAAAATCACCGGCGCTGCGCGCGCCGCAAGCCGCATCGCTGCGCTGACCACCGCATCGGGTCTCGCGCTGGTTGCGGCACACCCTGCCTTGGCGCAAGAAGCGGGTGAGGGCTCCCCCAGCGAAGCCGAGAGTCAGGAACCGGCTGGCGAGGACAACGTCATCCTCGTCACCGGTTTCCGCGCCTCGCTCGAATCCGCACAGGATATCAAGCGGGATGCCGACACGGTGGTCGACGTCATCACCGCCGAAGACATCGGCGCGCTGGCCGATCGCTCGGTTGCCGAAGCGCTGCAGCGCGTCCCTGGAGTCAATATCGGCCGGTTCGAGAAAACCTCCGATCCCGACCGCTTCTCGGTCGAGGGCACCGGCGTCGTCATTCGCGGGCTTCCCTACGTCCGTTCCGAGCTCAACGGCCGCGACATCTTCTCCGCCACCGGCGGCCGCGTACTTTCGTTCAACGATGTGTCGCCCGAACTCCTGGGCCGCGTCGAAGTGTTCAAGAACACCACCGCCGATATGGTCGATGGCGGGATCGCCGGCACCGTCAATCTGGTAACCCGCAAGCCGCTCGATAATCCCGGGCTGCAGTTGGCCGGTTCGATCGAGGCGAATTACGGCGATCTTGCAAAGGAATGGTCGCCCGGTTTTTCGGGAATCCTCTCCAACACCTGGACCACGGGCGGCGGCAGCATTTTCGGCCTGCAGCTCGGCTATGCGAAGTCGGAGCTTGTCAGCCGCACCGATGCGTCGCAGCTGCAGGATCCCTGCTATCGCGAGCCGAGCCTGGACACGCCATGCATCCGTACGCAGGCCGTAAGCTCGGGTGGCTTCGGCGAGGTCAATTTCGACGAAAGCAATTTCCCGCCGCCCGGCACTGTGGTGGTCCCCAAGGGCGCCGGCGTGCGCACCACCGACCTGGAGCGCGATCGCGAGGCATTTTCGGCGATCGGCCAGTTCGAGAGCGGGGATGGGCGCCTGTTCGCGACATTCGAGTATCTCCGCGCGGAAACGCAGTTTTTCACCGACGAATATTTCATCCAGGCGCTGGTCAACAATGATGCGGGCTTCCCGATCCGACGGGCCGGGACGGATTGGACCTTCGACGAGAACGGCGTCTTTCAGACCGGCACCCTGACCCAGATTACGGGCGATTCCAGCGTTTCCCCCTGGGGCGGACTGCCCACCGAACTGGCGCGCTTCCAGCGGAACACCGAGGCGAAGACCGAGGATATCTCGTTCGACGCCCAGTTCGAGGCAACCGATCGGTTGCGCTTCAATTTCGAGCTCCAGCACATCAGTTCCGACCTGCGGCAGGATTCCATCATCGGGGCGATGAACACCTTCTCCGATCTGGTGGTCGACAACACCGGCGCCACGCCGCAGGTGCAGTTCATCACGCCGATCGGCGCCCCTGAAGGTATCTACAGCGATCCCGACTACAGCTATTACTGGTTCCTGCTGGACAGCAAGGCACGCAACGAAGGCACGCTCGACAGCGTCCGCTTCGATGTCGATTACGATGTCAGCGACACCGGCTTTATCAAACGGGCGCGCTTCGGAACACGCTGGGCCGAACGCAAGCGCACGACGCGCGATACCAATTTCCAGAACTGGGGTTCGCTCGGCGCGCCCTGGACGGGGCGCAATGGCAATTGGAACTGCGCCGATCCGCAGGTCTATGGCTGCGGCGGCGCCTACCCCAAGGATTTCCCCGATGCGAGCGCTTACCGCACCCCGTTCGCCGAGAATTTCCAGCGGGGTAATGCCCCCACCCCGATCGAGAACGGCGGCGGCTTTTTCTTCGGTGGCGACGATTTCATCGGCGAGTATCTCGACGGAACCACCATCCAGCAGGCGGAGACGATCGCGGCCTTCGCTTTCCCGGAATTTCTGCCCGAACGGTGGACCCCGATGGCGGACGGGTTCTCGCCGGACCAGATCTCCGATGTCGACGAGCTGACGGGGGCGGCATACGCCCGATTCGACTATGGTCTCGACTTCGACAATGGGTGGCTTCTCGAAGGCAATTTCGGGGTGCGCTACGTCAACACCACCGTGAAGAGCGGCGGCGTGATCGCTCTGCCCAACCCGGCGGATTTCGACGATCCCGCCAACAACGCGGGCGGCAACGGCGACGGGATCGTCCAGGTTTCCGAGATACAGTTCTCCTGCGACAACAATCCCAACCCCACGGCGCAGATCGGCTATTGCCAGCTGTCCGATGGGAGGCTGGCGCAATTCGCCGCCGCCTATACGGGCCAGGTGATCGTCGACGACCGCGACATCACCTTCGATCACTGGCTGCCCAGCTTCAACGCGAAGCTGGACTTCGGTGATGGCTTGCTGTTGCGTGCGGCGGTGTCGAAGGGGATTTCGCGTCCCGACCTCGCGGTGTTCCGCGCTGGCGGGACCATCGTGGACAACACCGGCGACTTGCTGTCCGGCGGCACGCTCGAGACGGGGCCCCTGTTCCAGCTCTCGACCGGTAACCGGGACATCCAGGCGACCGAATCCTGGAATTACGACCTATCGCTCGAATGGTATTTCAACAGCGTCGGTTCGCTGACGGTTGCGGGCTTCCTGAAGGATCTTTCCGGGATCGTCAGCGGCGGCGTGAACATTCTCGATGTTCCGAGCGAAACCGGTGACATTGCGGTCGAATTCAACCAGCCGGACAATGAGCAGGGTGGTACGCTCAAGGGAGTCGAATTCGCCTATCAGCAGTCGTACGACTTCCTGCCCGGGCTGCTCAGCGGGTTCGGTTCGCAGCTTACCTATACCTATGTCGATGCGGGGGATTTCTCCAATCCCGACATCTTGGGCAACCGCAGCAATTTCGCTTCTCAGCAGCCGCTCCAGGGCGTCTCGAAGCACACGGTGAACGCCACCATCTTCTACGAAAAGGGGCCGATCTCCACGCGGGTCGCCTACAATTGGCGTTCGGATTTCCTGATCACCCCGCGCGACGACATCTTCCCGTTCTCGCCCATCTGGCAGGAGTCGACCGGGCAGCTCGATGCTTCGCTGTTCGTCGCTGTGACCGACAGGATCAAGCTGGGCGTTCAGGGTGTGAACCTGCTCGACGAGGTTACCCGCACCACCCAGGTGATCGATTTCGACGGCACCCGCCTCACACGATCCGCCTTCCGAAACGATCGCCGCTTTACCTTCCTTGCGCGGTTCGATTTCTGATCGCTTTAGGGCTCCCATCGAATGCAAGCGGGTCCGTGTCCAGTCGCGGGCCCGCTTGTCGTTTGTCTCTGCGACGCCAGAGCTCTCTCCGCCTTTGGGGTCTGGAATTACCTGGCGGGGCACGCTAGCCAGCCCTCCTGCATGACGAACAAGAACTAACAGATGGCGAGACGGCGCCAGGCGGTCACGATCAAGCACGTCGCAGCGGATGCGGGCGTTTCGCTGCAGACCGTCAGCCGCGTTATCAACGAGGAACCCAACGTCCGCCCGGCGATGAAGGCGAAGGTGCAGGCGAGCATCGATCGGCTCGGCTATGTTCCCTCTATCGCGGCGCAGCGAATGAGCGGTTCGCGCTCTTACCTGATCCTCGCCATCAATGATCGCGAACGCACGATCGCCGACTGGAAGGCGCGCGAAGGGCGCGACTGGGTCGACCAGATGCTGCTGGGCGGGATGCTGACCTGCGCCGAACGCGGATACCGCATGCTGATCGAGCTGGTCGATACGCATAGCGACCACGTCGAACGCGAGCTCAGCGGCGCAATCGCGGCGCTGCAGCCGGACGGGGTGATCCTGACGCCGCCGCATTCGGAAAACCCGCTCATCACGGGCTTCTTCGCCGAACGGAACATTCCCTTCGCGCGGATCGGGTCGCGGCAGGATGGGCCGGGGATCGCCATCACGATGGGCGACCGCTCCAACGCGCGGCTGGCGACGCAGCACCTGCTCGATCATGGACATGAACGGATCGGTTTCGTGGCCGGGCCCGATGAATTCAGCCTGTCGAAACGGCGGATCGATGGCTGGAAAGCCGCAATGGACGAAGCGGGGCTTTCGCATGACGGGCTTTGCGAGCGAGGCGATTTCGGCTTCGACAGCGGAAAGCTGGCGGCGCACAAGCTGCTCGCCCGCGACCATCGACCTACGGCGCTCATTTGCAGCAGCGATCAGATGACGCTCGCCGCGCTGGAAGTCGCCCGCGCGATGGGGCTCGATGTGCCCGGCGATCTGTCGCTGGTGAGTTTCGACAATTCGCCGATCGTCCGATTCACCGATCCGCCCCTGACCGCGGTCGATCAGCCCATCGCGGCCACCGCTTCGCGCGCAGTCGAACTGCTGATCGACAGCGGGAAGGAACCCTCGCCAGAAGAGCCGGTGATCGTCACCGGCGAACTCGTGGTGCGTGGATCCAGCGGCCCCGTTCCCCCCGCGTGACAACCGTCCGCGACGGACCCGGACAGGAGCGCCAGTCGCTTCGCTTCCTGCTGCTCTACGCGCTCGCTGCGGCGGGGGGAGCGGTGGCCTATGTGCCGTTCCTGACGATCCTGCTTCCCGTGCGCGTTCAGGCAATGAGCGGCGGGGACGAGATATCCATCCTCGCCTATGCCGCATTTTCGGGTGCGATTGCCGCCAGCGCAGCGAATGTCGGCTTCGGCTGGCTCAGCGATCGAACCCGAACGCGGCGCCCTTGGATAATCGGCGGGATGATCCTTTCCGGCCTCCTGTTGGTCTCGATGCGCGAGATCCAGGATGGCCGCAGCCTGATCGCGCTGATCGTGCTGTGGCAGATCGCTCTCAACATGATGCTGGCTCCATTGGCCGCCTGGGCGGGAGATTGCGTGCCCGACCAGCAAAAGGGCACGCTCGGGGGATTGCTGTCGTTTTCGCCGGCGCTGGGCGCCCTGTCGGGAGCGCTCGTGACCTGGCCGGGTCTCGCTGGCGACGATACCAGGCTGGTTCTCGTCGCGCTCTTGGTCTTCGCCATGGTGCTGCCGATCCTGGCATTCGGCAGGCCGCGCAGCATGCCGCAGCTCATGGTTTACGATGAGGAGAGCCGCTCGACGCCGCGGGCCAGAGGCAGGAAGGTGGCCAGCATGTGGCTCGCGCGGCTGCTGGTCCAGATCGCCGAGGCAACGCTGTTCGCCTATTTGCTCTATTGGCTGCAATCGATCGAGGAGGGGGTCGGCGACAATGATACAGCGACGATCTTTGCCGTGGTCCTGGCTGTATCGGTGCCGCTCGCGATGATGACAGGGCGTTGGTCGGACCGCACCGCCCGTCCGCTGCGTCCGCTGGTGATCTGCGCCGGTCTGGGATCGGTGGGCCTGTTGATCATGGCCTTCGCCGTCGATCTGGTGAGCGCGATTGCCGGCTATGTGGTTTTCGGTCTCGCGATCGGGGTCTTCCTGTCCCTTCATACCAGCCAGACCCTGCGGATCCTCCCCAGGCCGGAAACGCGCGGTCGCGATCTGGGGATTTTCAACCTCACCAACACGGTGCCGTCGCTGGTGATGCCATGGCTCACACTGGCGCTCGTGCCGATCTTCGGGTTCGATGCGCTGTTCCTGCTGCTCGCCGTCCTGACGATGACCGCCTGCGCATTGCTCCTCGTGATCGCGAAGGGCTAGCGGCTTGATTTCGATTTCGTGTCATGCCAATCAACCGCAAAATGATAACGTTCCCAATTTGACGGGAGCACGGGAGGGGTCGGTATGAAAGCGTGGTTGTTGGCGGCGGTGGCGGGAGTGGCTCTGGGTGGCTGCACGTCGGTCGGAACGGTCGAGGAACCGCTCAGCACCACCCTTTCCGCTCAGGCGAATGCTCAGGCGATTGAAGACCAGCGGGTCGCCGGGCTGCTGGCGCGCATGAGCGTGGAGCGCAAGGTCGCCCAGCTGATACAGCCGCAGATCAACTCCTTCACCGCCGAGGACATGCGGATCTACCGTTTCGGCAGTTTTCTCAACGGCGGGAACGGCGGTCCCTATGGCGACGAGTATGCGCCGGCCTCCGAGTGGCTCAAACTCGCCGATGAGATGTGGGACGCCTCGACCGCCCCGCTACCGGGAGACGAACCGGTGATCCCGACGATCTGGGGCACCGATGCGGTCCATGGGCACACCAACGTGGTGGGTGCGACCATCTTCCCGCACAATATCGGCCTCGGCGCGACGGGCGATGCCGAACTCGTCCGCCGCATCGGCGCGGCGACCGCGGTGGAAATCGAGACGACAGGGATCGACTGGAACTTCTCCCCCACCGTTGCGGTCGCGCGGGACGATCGCTGGGGGCGCACCTATGAGAGCTATTCGGAGCAGCCCGAGCTTGCCGCCACATTGGGCGCCGCTCTGGTCGAAGGCCTGCAAGGCCGCAGATCGTCGGGCCAATTTCTGGGGCAGGGCCACGTCATCTCCACCGCGAAGCACTTCTTCGGCGATGGAGGGACCGATCAGGGGGTGGATCAGGGCGACGTCAATGGCGATATCGACGAGCTCAAGGCGATCCATGCCGCGCCCTATCCCGCGCTGATCGACGCCGGCGTGCAGTCGGTCATGGCGAGCTTCAATTCGATCAACGGGAGCAAGATGCACGGCAACGAGCCCATGCTGACCGGCGTGTTGCGCGGCGAGATGGGCTTCGAGGGCGTGGTCGTCGGCGACTGGAACGGACATGGCCAAATCGCCGGATGCACGGTGACGGATTGTCCGCAGGCGCTCCTCGCGGGTCTCGACATCTACATGGTCCCGGACGATTGGAAGGGGCTGATGGACAGCCTCGTCGCGCAGGTTCGCGACGGCACCGTTCCGATGGCGCGACTGGACGAGGCGGTGGGCCGGGTGCTGCGGATGAAGCTGCGCGCCGGCCTGCTGGATGCCGACGCGCGCAAACCCTCGCAACGGAGCAATGGTGGGGCTTTCGATCGGCTGGGCTCGTCCGAACATCGCGCCGTTGCGCGCGAGGCTGTCGCCAAGTCGCAAGTGCTGCTCAAGAACGACGGTGTCCTTCCGCTCGAGAGCGGACGGAACATCCTGGTCGCCGGACGCGCGGCGGACAGCATCGGCCAGGCTGCCGGCGGCTGGACGCTGACATGGCAGGGCGGGCGCGAACTGACCAACGACTATTTCCCTGGCGCGACTTCGATCTGGTCCGGATTGCAGCAGGCAGCCCAAGCCTCCGGCGGCTCCGCCACGCTGTCGGCCGATGGCAGCTACACCGACCGGCCGGATGTCGCCGTGGTCGTGTTCGGCGAGGAGCCCTACGCCGAATTCTCCGGCGACCGGAAGAATCTCGTCCTTGCCGATGAGGAAGGGCTCTCGCTTTTGCGCAAGTTCGAGTCCGAAGGCATCGCAACCGTCGCGGTGTTTCTTTCCGGACGGCCGATGTGGATGAACCGCGAACTCAACGCCGCGGACGCCTTCGTGGCGTCATGGCTGCCGGGCAGCGAAGGCGCCGGTGTCGCCGACGTTCTGTTCGGGAAACAACCAGCCACCGGGCGCCTTTCGTTCAGCTGGCCTGTGCGTTGCGGTGGAACGCCGGTCAACGATGCCGAAGGGGCGCTGTTCGCGGTCGGCTACGGCCGCTCGCTGTCCGATACCTCTCCGCTTCCCCCGATCGACGAGACCTGCGGCTTCCTCGCCGACAGTGGTGCAACCGAATGGTTCCTCAACGGGCGGCTGGCGCGTGACATTGTGGCGCGGGCCGGGGGCGCGGATTTGCCGAACCTGCGAGGCGAAGCAAACGGGATCCTCGCCCGCGGGATCGACGATCAACGTCAGGAAGATGCGCGCGAAATCACCTTTGCACCGGGAGCGACCTTGTCGCTGACCCAGGCCAGCGAAGGAGGCGGGGATTATCGCATCCGCTACGCGATCGACCGCCGTCCCACCGCGCCGGTCGTGCTGCGCGTCGGCGAGACCGAGATCGATATCACCAGCCAGCTCGCCCTCGCCGAAGGCAAGGACTGGCGCGAGATGATCGTGACGGAGCAGTGTGCCGACGCGCCACGAGACAGCGTCGCCATTTTCTCGCAAGCCGCGCTGACTATCCGCATCGCAAGCATCACGCGGCAGGATTTGCCTGACGACACGCAATGTTCGTTCTAGGCGTACGGGACCGGCGCAGGCTGGACCGACATTTGTGAATAGGCGGCCCGGAGAGGCCGAACTGGGGAGGATTTAAGAATCATGGCACTGGCACCTGACGCCGCATCGAGCACCGATCCGAACCCGGTCGAGGCCGACGGCAGCCACATCGATGCGCCCGGCCTGCAGTATTTCGTCTTCGGGCTGTTCTTCATCTTCGGCGGGATCACCTCGCTCAACGACGTGCTCATTCCCAAGCTGAAGGAGCTGTTCACACTCAACTACACCCAGGCGATGCTGGTGCAGTTCTGTTTCTTCGCCGCCTATCTGATCATCGGTATCCCGGGCGCGAAGCTGGTCAAGAGGATCGGCTACATGCGCGGCGCGGTGGCGGGCCTGCTGACGATGATGGTCGGCTGTCTGCTCTTCATTCCTGCGAGCCAGAACGCGACCTACGGCATCTTCCTCTTTGCGCTGTTCGTGCTCGCGAGCGGCGTGGTGATCGTTCAGGTCGTGGCCAACCCCCTGATCTCGCTCCTGGGATCGCAGAAGACCGCGCACAGCCGGCTGACCTTCGCGCAGGCCTTCAATTCGCTCGGCACTACGGTCTTCCCGATCGTGGGCGCCGCGGTGATCCTCGGCAGCCTCGCCACGGTCAGCGCCGACCAGCTCTCGGGCGCGCAATTGCAGGCCTATCGCCAGGCGGAAAGCGAAGCGATCTGGCAGGGCTATCTCGGCGTTGCCATGCTGATCGCGCTCGTGGCTCTGGCGGTGTGGCTTTTCCGCGACCGGCTGCAGGGCGAGAAGCACGAGGCCTCGTCCGGTCTCGCCGGCGTCGACCTGCTGAAGCGCAGCCGCTTCGGCTACGGCGCGCTGTGCATCTTCCTCTATGTCGGTGCCGAGGTCTCGATCGGTTCGATCATCATCAACTATCTGGCGCAGGAGCGCGTTCTCGGCCAGCCCGAGAGCGTCGTGGGCTGGATGATCGGCCTGTACTGGGGCGGCGCGATGGTCGGTCGCTTCATCGGTTCGGCCTTCCTGAGGATGTTCTCGCCGGGCAAAATCCTGGCGTTCAATTCGGCGGGGGCGATCCTCCTCATAGTCGTCAGCACCATGACCAGCGGCGAAACGGCAGCCTACAGCCTTCTGGCGGTGGGCTTGATGAATTCGATCATGTTCCCGACGATCTTTTCGCTCGCCTGCGAGAAGCTCGGGCCCCGTGCGGCCGATGGATCCGGCATCATCAACGTCGCGATCTTCGGCGGTGCGGTCGTCCCGCTGTTTTTCGGCATGCTGGCCGATGTCAGCGGCAGTCTGGCGGTGGCGATGATCCTGCCGATCGCCTGCTATGCGATCATTGCTGGCTTCGGCATCTTCGCGCGCCGACCAGCTTGAGACCCCAACCGCATTTCGAGGTACGAACCATGATCCGCTCCAAGGCACTATTGCTCGCTGCCGCCATGTCTGTCCTAGCCGCAGGCTGCGGCGATCCGCTGCCACCCGTGGCGTCGATGCCCAGCGCTGGAGAACGCCTGGTCTTCGCCGACGAATTCGACGCGCCGACGCTCGACCGGTCGAAGTGGAACGTCATCGGTCCGGACTTCTGGGTGAATGAAGAGGAGCAGGCCTATATCGATTCACCCGAGACGATCCGCTTCGCGCCAGCCGGCAGCGCGGCGGGGGCCGAGGACGGCGTCCTGATCCTGCAGCCGGTCTTTCGCGAAGGTTTCGAGATGCCCATCGGCCGCGAGGCCGACTTCGTCTCGGGACGGATCACCACCCAGGGCAAATACGACTTCACCCATGGTCGCGCGGTCGCCCGGATTCGCATGCCCGATGCGGTCGGGGTCTGGCCCGCCTTCTGGCTGCTGGGCAACGGCACCTGGCCCGAAACCGGCGAGATCGACATCATGGAATATGTCGGCGAAGCGGACTGGACCGGGGTCGCGCTCCACGGCCCGGGCTATTCAGGCGAGACCCCGCTGGTGAACAAATATGTCTTCGAGCCCGGCACCGACGTCACCGACTGGCACGAATACGAGGTCGACTGGAACGCCGATCGCATCCTGTTCAAGGTCGATGGCCGGCTGACCTACCGCGTCACCCGAGGCATGGTCGAGAACTACGGCGAGTGGCGTTTCGATACGCCGAAACACATCATCCTCAATTTCGCGGTGGGCGGGGTCTATCCCTTCAAGACCAATCGCATTTCCGAACCCTACAAGGGGGTTCCGACCGAGACCGTCGAGCGTATCAAGAGCGGCGAAATCGGCATGGAAGTGGACTGGGTGCGGATATATCAGCGCAACGGTCAGCCCGATCGCGCGGACTAGCAAGCCGCAGTAGAAGGCCCGTGAAGCCGGACCCGGAGGTCGGTTTCACGGGCCTTGCGCCTTCCGTCCCTTCTCAGCCCTTGCGTTTCTTACGCGCGGCGTATTTCGCGTCGCGAGCGGCCTTGCGTTCGGCTTCGGTCGGCTCGGGCTTCTCGCGTTCGGCCTTGGCGGCCGCGCGCTTTTCCTGCTCGATCCGCTGCGCTTCTTCGCGTTCCGCCTTGATCGCCTCGCGCTTGGCAGCGGCCTTGGCGTCGCGCGCCTTCTGACGCTCGGCACCGGCGGCGAGTTCGGCTTCGTCGGGCTTGGGCGCGGCCTTCAGCTTTTCCAGCGCGCTCTTCTTCGCGCGGGCCGAGGCGGCTGCCCGGTCCTGAAAACCCGGATCCTTGAAACCCTTCATCGAAATTCGCTCCTGAATGCAGATCGTGTGATTGCAGATGATGAAATCGGCCCGCTTGCGCTGCAACGTTTTCGTGGTTGAAATAGCGCCAGCCGGACCGGCCTGCGAGGCCGTTAGGGCATTTCGCTGCGGATCGCCACTCTTGTGAACATCGCGCCCGACGCGCGCTAGACCGATGGGGCGAACCAGACCGTCGGCTCGCCCTCGGCCCAGGGCTCGACCCGCAGCATGATCGCGTCGAAGAGCTCCGATGCGAGATGCTCGTCGAGCCAGTTGCGCAAATGCGCCAGCGGTTGCGCGTCGAACCAGCCGCGGTCCACCGCGACGAATTGCCGCACGAAGGGCAGGATAGCGGCGTCGGCGAACCCGCGTGCTGGGCCGGCCAGCTGGCCCTGGCCAGCCAGCCGGGCATCGAGGGTTTCCAGGAACGCCGCCCCCTCGGCACGAAATGCGAGAGCATCGGTCCCGTCGCGCTCGGCGTATTTGTACTGGTCGAGCGAGCGCTTGAAGGGGCCGTCGCAGGTCGCGATGAGACCGGCATCCTCGCGCGCCAACCAGTCCTCCGGATCGTTTTGCGCCAAGGCCCAGCGCATGATGTCGAGGCTCTCGTCGAGCACCGCTCCGTCGGGCGCGACCATCACTGGCACTGTCGCCTTGGGCGAGGCTTCGAGCAGGCTTGGCGGTTTGTCGCGCAGCCGCACTTCGCGCAATTCGCAGCGCGTGCCGCTTATCGCCAGCGCCAGCCGCGCGCGGATTGCATAGGGGCAGCGCCGGAAGCTGTAGAGGATCGGGTCGGCGGCTTCGGTCATCGCAGCTTGGCTCCCGTGCCACGGTTCCGGGGCCGAGCGGAGGCCGCGGTCGCGAGCGCTGCCTGTCGGCGCCTCTCCCGTAGGACATCGCGCT
>JAHJWA010000123.1 GCA_018828205.1 Alphaproteobacteria bacterium | reverse complement strand
CGGCGCTGCGCTCGTTCGACGAAGGAGATGATCAGGATCAGGATCACAACCATCAGAATGAAACCGATGATGATACCCGGAGAGATCGAGCCCGTCCGCCCGCCCTCGAAGAGGTTCGAGGCGAAGCTCGGGAACTGGGCGACGATGCCCGCCATGATGATCAGCGAAACCCCGTTGCCGATCCCGCGGCTGGTGATCTGCTCGCCCAGCCACAGCAGGAACATGGTGCCGCCGACCAGCGAGATGACCACGCCGATGCGGAAGGCCACGCCCGGGTCGATCACCGCGTTGAGCCCGTTGGAGGCGCCGAAGCTTTCGAGACCCGAGGCCAGGAACCAGCCCTGGATCGAGCACAGGAACACGGTGCCGTAGCGCGTGTACTGGTTGAGCTTCTGGCGGCCGGTGCTGCCCTCTTTCTTGAGCGCGGCAAGCGTGGGGTGCAGCGCGCTGGCGAGCTGCACGACGATCGAGGCGGTGATATAGGGCATCACGCCGAGCGCGATGAGGCTCATCCGCTCCAGGCTGCCGCCGGTGAACATGTTGAACATGTCCAGGATCCCGCCCTGGGTGGTTTCGGCGAGCTGGGCCAGAACCCGCGGGTTGATCCCCGGAAGCGGCACGAAGCTGAGAAAGCGGAACACGATCAGCGCGCCGATGGTGAACCAGATACGCTGGCGCAGCTCGGTGGCCTTGGAGAAGTTTGCGAGGCTCATCTGGCTCGCAATGTTGTCGGCGCGTGATGCCATGGCTTAAATGTCGATCCTAGCGTCTGCGTATGATGGGCGCCTGCCCGTCCCGGCGCAGACAGGACAGATAGGGAGCGGGGTTCGCAATGTCGAACCCCGCTCCCCGATTTTTCCGTTTATTCGGAAGCAGCCTTGGCCGCTGCGTGCTTGCCGGTCTTGTTTGCGTTGGGCTTGCCGCTGATCTTCTTGACCTTGACGATCTCGACCGATCCGCCGGCCTTCTCGACCGCCTCGATGGCGCCCTTGGAGGCACCCGCGACGGTGAGCTCGACCTTGGCGGTCAGTTCGCCCTTGCCCAGCAGGCGCAGGCCGTCCTTCCCGCCACGCGCCAGGCCGGCGGCCTTGAGCGCATCGTGGTCGATGGTGCCCTTGGCATCGAGCTTGCCCGCGTCGATGAACTTCTGGATCATCCCGATGTTCACTTCGGAGAAGTCCTTGCCGAAGGGGTTGTTGAACCCGCGCTTCGGCAGACGCATGTGGAGCGGCATCTGGCCGCCCTCGAAGCCCTTCACGGCGACGCCCGAACGGCTCTTCTGGCCCTTCTGGCCCCGTCCGCCGGTCTTGCCCTTGCCCGAACCGATGCCGCGTCCAATGCGCATACGGCTCTTGCGGGCGCCGGGATTGTCGCGGATTTCGTTGAGTTTGAAAGTCATGTGTGCACTCGCTTTCGCTTTGTTCGCGCTGATGGGGTCCCGATTTCCGCCGGGTGCGGAAACGAGAATCGGCCCCCCGCGCTGGCGGGGGGCTCGATGTCTGTTAGATCACCTCGACCATGTGCGGCAATTTTGCAATCGCGCCGCGCACTTCGGGGGTGTCCTCGATCTCGACGGTCTTGTGCATCTTGCCAAGGCCCAGACCCGTGAGGATCTTCTTCTGGCTCTCGGGACGCCGGATGGGCGAACCGATCTGCCGGATCGTGATCGTGTCGTTCTTCGTCTTGTTCTTGGCCATCTGTCTTACTCCGCGACCGCTGCGGCGTCGGCTTGCGCCTCGGCTTCGCTGGCGCCACCGCGGCCGAGCAGATCGGCGACCTTCTTGCCGCGACGCTGGGCCACCGACTTCGGCGAAGTCTGGTTCACCAGCGCATCGAAAGTGGCGCGGATCATGTTGTAGGGGTTGGAAGTGCCGACCGACTTGGTCACCACGTCCGCGACGCCCAGACTCTCGAACACGGCGCGCATCGGACCACCGGCGATGATGCCGGTACCCGCGGGCGCCGAGCGAACATTCACCTTGCCCGCACCGAACCGGCCCTTGCCGTCATGGTGGAGCGTGCGGCCTTCCTTGAGCGGCACGCGGATCATCCTCTTGCGTGCAGCGGCGGTCGCCTTGGAGATGGCTTCCGGCACTTCGCGCGCCTTGCCGTGGCCGAAGCCGACCCGGCCCGAACCGTCGCCGACCACGACCAGAGCGGCGAAGCCGAAGCGCTTACCACCCTTCACGGTCTTGGAGACGCGGTTGATGTGGACCAGCTTCTCGATGATGCCGTCGTCTTCTTCCTG
>JAHJWA010000122.1 GCA_018828205.1 Alphaproteobacteria bacterium | reverse complement strand
GGTCGGCAGCGCGGTACCGGTCGCGGGTCCCAGCGCCAGTGCAACCAGCGCGAGACTGCCCCACACCGCGATCCCGACGAAGCTGATGGCCAGCATGGCGAACAGCTTGCCGACGAAGACCGCATCCATCGGGATCGCCGCCGCGAGGATCTCGATGAGCTTGTTGGCCTTTTCCTCGACCAGATTGGACAGCACCATGCCCGCCAGCAGCATGGTGAGCAGGAACAGCAGGGTGATCGCGGCGGTCGCGGTTCCGGTCTGCGCGCTGCGGGTGCTGGCCATGCTCGACCGGGTCTGTTCGAGCGCGACCGCGGGATAGGTCGCATCCGGACCCAGCGCCCGCGCCGCGATGAGCGCCACGCGGCCCTGCCAGCTCTCGATCTGTTCCTTCGTTCCGATCAACCGCGGCTGCGCCAGCGTGCCCGTCAGCACCGCCCCGAAATTGCGCGTTCGATCCGAAAGGAGAGTGCCGG
The DNA here is from genome assembly GCA_018828205.1 of Alphaproteobacteria bacterium. Classification (GTDB taxonomy): domain Bacteria; phylum Pseudomonadota; class Alphaproteobacteria; order Sphingomonadales; family Sphingomonadaceae; genus Qipengyuania. The sequence continues at coordinate 16,985 of JAHJWA010000122.1, read as the reverse complement.
GTTCGGCTTCCCCGGGCGCGACGCGCTCGATCGGGGGGATGGCGATCAGCGGATCGAGCTCGCGGTGCGCGCGCGTGATCGCTTCGGCTTCCGCTGCCGGCATCATCACCGCAAGCCGCGGCGGCTCGCCGCTCTCGGCGGCCTTGGCGCCGAGCATTCCCGCACCGATGCTGATCGCGCCGAAGAAGATCGGACCCAGCAGGAACAGCAGGAAGGCCTTGCTGAACAGGATCGCCTGGAAGTCGCGCCGCGCCACCACCCAGGCGGCCTGCCACAACGACAGCCGGCTCTTGTCCGCCATGCTCATGCTTCGGCTCCACCGGCAGCGTCTTCCTCGAGCGCGCGCGCGGCGGCGGCTCCGGCGATCTCGACAAAGGCATCGTGCAGCCCGGCGCGTTCGATCGACAGAGACAGAACCCCCGCATCGCCCTCGATCAGCTGCTTGAGCAGCGACTCGATCCCGCTGTCGGGGACCGGGAAATACCAGAAATGCGAGCCATTGGCCTTGATGTCGTGCCGCGCATCGGCGGGCAGCGCCGCGCGCCAGCGCCCGTCGCGATTGCGCGTCTCGAGCCGGACCTGCGCGGGGATGCTGTCGCGTGCGGCATCGACCGAACCGGCATAGGGTACCCGCCCCCCGGCGATGATCGCGACATCGTCGCACAATCGCTCGGCGTGATGGATCACATGGGTCGAGAAGATCACCGTGGTGCCCTGTGCGGCCAACTCGCGGATCATCGCCTCCAGCTTGCCCTGGTTGATCGCGTCCAGTCCCGAAAAGGGTTCGTCGAGCACCACCAGCCGAGGCCGGTGCACCAGCGTGCCGAGCAGCTGGACGGTCTGCGCCATCCCCTTGGACAATTGGCGGATCTGGCGCTCGATCGCGTGACCCAAACCATGCGCCTCGAGCAGGTCGCGCCCGCGCTTGCGGCCCTCCTCGAGCGTCAAGCCGCGCAGCGCGCCCATGAAAGCGATCGCCTCGTCGCATTTCATCGTCGGATAGAGCCCGCGTTCCTCGGGCAGATAACCGATCAGCCGGGCAATATCGTGCGGGCGATCATGCCCGAAGACGCGCCGCACCCCCTCGTCGGGATCGATGATCCCAAGCAGCATGCGCAGGGTCGTCGTCTTGCCCGCGCCATTGGGTCCGAGAATGCCATAGATCGTGCCTTCGGGAACCGATATGTCGACCCCGTCCACCGCCAGCGTGCCGTCGAACCGCTTGACCAGCCCTTTGGCCTCGATCGCCAGCGCGCGTTCGCGGGGCGGGCGCTGCGCATGGGCGGAAGTTTCGCCTCGCGGGGGCGCCTCGGTCTCGGTAAGCATGTCCATGGGGTTACCCGCGACCCGTTAACAGGAGCAACAGCTAGTTTTGACCGAGCCGCAGCCTATCGCCGCCCTGCAGGAGGATCTGCGGGTCGAGGCGCGGCGGCTGGGCTTCGTCGCCTGCGGCTTCACCACGGCGGCGGGCGAACCGTTTCGCGCCGAGCGGTTGGAGCAATGGCTCGATGAGGGTCGCCACGGCTCGATGGACTGGATGGAGGCGCGCAAGGAGCAGCGCGTCTCGCCGCAGGGCCTGTGGCCCGAGGCGCGCAGCGTGATTGCATTGGGCATGAGCTACGCTCCGCCCAACGATCCGCTGGCGCTGGCCGATGCGTCCGACAAGGCGCGTATCTCGGTCTATGCGCAGGGGCGCGACTATCACGATGTGGTCAAGAAGGCGCTCAAGGCGCTGGCGCGCTGGCTGGTCGCGCGCGAACCCGGCAGCGAGCTCAAGGTCTTCGTCGACACGGCGCCGGTGATGGAAAAGCCGCTCGGGCAGGCGGCGGGGATCGGCTGGCAGGGCAAGCACACCAATCTGGTCAGCCGCGAGCATGGCAGCTGGCTGTTCCTCGGCGCGATCTATTCGACGCTGCCCTTTGCGCCCGATGCGCCGCTGCGCGACAGCTGCGGCTCGTGCACCGCCTGCCAGACCGCCTGTCCCACCGACGCGTTTCCAGAGCCCTATCGGCTCGATGCGCGGCGCTGCATTTCCTACCTCACGATCGAGCACAAGGGGCCGATCCCCGAGGAATTCCGCGCCGCTCTGGGCAACCGCATCTATGGCTGCGACGATTGCCTGGCGGTGTGCCCGTGGAACAAGTTCGCCCAGACCGCGCAGGCCAATGCCAGGCTGCTGCCGCGCGAGGAACTGGTCGCACCCGATCTGGCGCGGCTGCTTGCGCTCGACGATCCGTCGTTTCGCCAGCTGTTCTCGGGCAGCCCGATCAAGCGGGTCGGGCGCGACCGTTTCGTGCGCAATTGCCTCTATGCGGCGGGCAACAGCGGGCGCCGCGAATTGCTGGCGCAGGTCGAGGGTTTACGCACCGATTCCGATCCGGTGGTGGCGGAAGCGGCCGACTGGGCGGCCGCGCGGCTCAGAGCAGGTCCTTGAGCGGAACTTCGGGATCGGCGAGCAGCGCGGGATCCACCACCACGCGCGCCTCGATCAATTTGCGTCCCTGGACGTAATCGCGGGTGGTGTTGACGCAGTCCAGCGCGACGACGCGGCCTTCGCGCAGATAGACGACCGAGAACTTGCGCTGCTCGGGATCGCCGCGCACGACGACCGAATCGTGGTCCATAGACAGGCCCACGGTCTGCAGCCGCAGATCATACTGGTTCGACCAGAACCACGGCACCGCGTCGTAAGGCTGCTTGTCGCCCATGATCGCCTTGGCGGCGGTTGTGGCCATGTCGTTGGCGTTCTGGACCGATTCCAGACGAATGACCGCATTCTCGGCATAGGGATTGGCATGCGCCGCGCAGTCGCCGATGGCATAGACGTCGTCGATCGAGGTGCGGCAGAATTCGTCGACATCCACGCCGTTGGTGCCTGCGGCGCCTGCCGCGATCAACGGACCTACCGCCGCGACTATCCCGATGCCCACCACCACGATCTCGCAGGGGAAGCTCTCGCCATTGTCGGCCAGCACCGAGGTAACCCGCCCGTCCTCGCCCTCGATCCGCTCGACTCCGGTCGCCAGACGCAGATCGACACCCTGGCGGCGATGCTCGTCCTGATAGAAAGCGCTCAGCGCCTCGCCCGCGACGCGTCCCAGGACGCGGTCCTGGTTTTCGAGCAGCGTGACCGAACAACCCAGCTTGCGCAGGACTGCTGCGACTTCGAGCCCGATATAGCCGCCGCCGACCACCACCGCTCGCCGCGCGCCCTTCTCGATCTGCGCGCGCAGCGTGTCGACATCGGTGCGGCTGCGGATGGCGTGGATGCCGGCCAAGTCGGCGCCCGGGCAGGACAAGCGCCGCGGATCGCCCCCGGTAGCCCAGATGAGCTTGCGGTAGCCGATCCGGCGTCCGTCGCCGAGCACGACCTCGTGCGCCAGCGGATCCACCTCGGAGACGTTGGCCCCCAGCTCGAGATCGATGCCGCGCTCGGCCCAGAATTCGGGCTTGCGGATCATGATCCGCTCGAGCGGCTTCTCGCCCGCGAGATATTCCTTCGACAAGGGCGGGCGCTCGTAAGGCGGCGTCCGGTCGCGGCTGATCATCACGATCGACTGGTCGTGCCCCTGCTGGCGCAGGGCGATCGCCGCCTGCGCGGCGCCGTGGCCCGAACCCACGATAACGATATCGGCGCTATCCATCGCCGTGCGATGTCGCGGTTATGGCCAAGCGGGTCAAGCGGCGCCTAACGACACAGCAGATTGCGCGCCATGCTCGCGACCTGCGCAAGCACCGCGGGCGCGACCGGAGTCTGCGCCTGCGCGCGCCCCACCATGGTGCGGAACTGGCGCACCGCGACCGCATGTTCGCTGGTCCATTTCTCGACCATCGCGGGCATGTCCTCCTTGGCGCCCTTGCGACGCGACAGGCGGCGCAGGAAGTCGAGCCGCATCTGCTGGAAATCGCGCGCAAGTCCTGCGACCAGCAGGCGTTCCCAGACATCCGCGGGGTTCATCATCGCCGAGGTCGCCTGCGCCCAGTCGAGACCGAGCGAGCCACCCAGCGCGGTAAAGGCCCTGGTGAGATTGGACGGATCGATCTCGTGTTCGCGCGCCAGCTTGGCGAGGCCGACTGCGCCGTCGAGCTCGAACAGATGCGCCACCCGGGCCGCGAGGTCCGCCGGCGCCCCGGCGTCGGAGAGCTCGTCGCTCAGCCGGACCGATTGCTGGCGGCTTTCCTCCGCAAGCAGGCTGGCAGAGGCGTCGGAAAGTGTCCGCACCCCGGGACCGAAGGCTTCGAGACTTTCGGCCGGATCGGCGGTTCCGACGCCGGCGCTCAGCAGATCGGCCATCTGCATCCGCATCCCCTTGGCGGCACGGTCGAACAGCAGCAGCCGCGCGCGTTCGGGCATGACGGCATCGTCGATCGCGGCCCACAGCGAATCCAGTCCGAACAGCTTCTCGGCGACCACGAAAGCCCCTGCCACCTGGTCGAGCGTCACGCCTTCCTCTTCGGCGAGTTCGAAGGGGTGGACCAAGCCGATCCGATTGACGATCAGATTGGCAAGCTTGGTCGCGATCAGTTCGCGGCGCAGCCGGTGCGCCAGGATCTGCGGCTTGTAGCGAGCGCGCATCTGCGTCGGGAAGGCCTCGAGCAGCAAGGGTTCGAGCGCCGCGTTTTCGGACAGCGGGCTCGTCTCGATCGCATCCTGCAGCGCCAGCTTGGTGGAGGACAGCAGGACCGCCAGTTCGGGGCGGGTGAGCCCGAGCCCATCGCTGGCGCGCCGTCCGAGCACGTCGTGATCGGCCAGGCCTTCGGTCTTGCGGTCGAGCTTGCCGTTTTCCTCGAGCGTCTCGATCAGCCGCAATTGCGCTTCCGCCGAACGCGCGCCGCCGATTTCCGCCACCGACAAGGCGAGCGCCTGCAGGCGGTTGTCCTCGAGCACGAGTTCGGCGACTTCCTCGGTCATTTCCTCGAGCAGCGCGTTGCGCTTGGCTTCGGAGATGCTCCCCGCGCGCCGGGCGGCTGCCAGCGCGATCTTGATGTTGACCTCATTGTCCGAACAATCGACCCCGGCCGAATTGTCGATGAAATCGGTGTTGATCCGCCCGCCCTTGAGCGCGAACTCGATCCGCGCCGCCTGCGTCACGCCCAGATTGGCGCCTTCGCCGATCACGCGGGCGCGCACGTCATTGGCATCGACGCGCACGGGATCGTTGGCGGGGTCGCCGACCTGGACATTGTTCTCGGGCGTGGCCTTGAGATAGGTGCCGATCCCGCCGAACCAGATCAGGTCGACCGGCGCCTTGAGGATCGCCGAAATCAGCGCCTCGGGTTCGATCTCCTTCTGCTCGATACCCAATGCCTTTTGCGCCGCCTTGGACAGCTTGAGGCTCTTGGCATCGCGCGGGAACACGCCGCCGCCGCGCGAGATCAGAGTCTGGTCGTAATCTTCCCAGCTCGACCGCGGCAGGTCGAACAGGCGCTGGCGTTCCTGCCAGCTGGCTGCCGGATCGGGATTCGGGTCGACGAAGATATGGCGGTGGTCGAAGGCGGCGACCAGCTTGATGGTCTTCGACAGCAGCATGCCGTTGCCGAACACGTCGCCCGACATGTCGCCGCAGCCGACAACTTCGATCGGATCGGTCTGGACGTCGATATCCATCTCGCGGAAATGGCGCTGGACCGAGACCCAGGCGCCGCGCGCGGTGATGCCCATCGCCTTGTGGTCGTAGCCGTTCGACCCGCCGCTCGCGAAGGCGTCGTCGAGCCAGAAGTCCCGGCTCTCGGCGATCGCGTTGGCGACGTCGGAGAAGCGGGCGGTGCCCTTATCGGCGGCGACCACGAAATAGGGGTCTTCGCCGTCGAGAATGACCACGTCTTCGGGGTGAACCACCTCGTCGTCGACGATGTTGTCGGTAATCGACAGCAGCGTGCGGATGAAAATCTCGTAGCTGGCCTGACCTTCGGCGGCCCAGCCGTCGCGATCGCTGACCGGATCCGGCAGTTCCTTGGGATAGAAACCGCCCTTGGCACCGGTCGGAACGATCACCGCGTTCTTGACCCGCTGCGCTTTCATCAGGCCGAGAATCTCGGTGCGGAAGTCGTCGCGCCGGTCGGACCAGCGCAGGCCGCCGCGCGCGATCGCTCCGGCGCGCAGATGGATGCCCTCGAGACGGCGCGAATAGACGAAAATCTCGCGCCAGGGGATCGGTCGGGGAAGGTTGGGCACCAGCGCCGACTCGATCTTGAAGGCGAGCGCTTCGCTGCCCGCGGGCGCGAAGGCATTGGTGCGCAGGATCGCGTCGATCAGCGACTGGTAGAGCCGCAGCAACCGGTCGTCGTTGATCGCCTTGACCTTGGCGAGCCCGCGCTTGATCGCCTCGCGCGCATCCTCGATCGCCTGCTCGCGGCCCGGGCCGAAGGCAGGGTCGTGGCGCGCGGTGAACAGCGCCACCAGCGCGCGGGTGACATCGGGCGCGCCGCGCAGCGCATCGACCACGGTGTAGATGGTGAAGCCCATCCCGGCCTGGCGCAGATAGCGGTAGAAGGCGCGCAGCAGATCCGCCTCGCGCGCCGTCAACGAGGCTTCGGGGACCAGCCGGTTGAAGGGATCGCTCTCGGCCTCGCCATTGAGCACGGCGGCCACCGCACGCTCGATCTCTCCCGCGCGCTCGACCAGCGCCTCGGCCTCGACCCCGGAGGATAGCGTCAGCGCGAAATCGTGGATCGTCCCCAGCCTGCCGTCATCGAGCACGGTGGGCATTTCGGTGTCGACGTGAAAGCCGAAATTCTCCAGCGCGGGAACGGCGTCGGACAGCGGCATGCTGCCCTCGGCCTGATAGAGCTTGAGCCGCAGGCACTGCGCATCGTGCTTTTGCTGACACAGATAGATTCGCGCGTCGCGCTGCCATTGGTCGCCGCCTTCGGCGTGGACGCCGAGCGCGCGCAGGCGGGTGATGTCGGTCGCCGCCTCAGCGGGGCCGAACTGGGCGCGGAATGCGGTCGGGAAGGCCTCGGCCCAGCGCGAGGCGATGGCGGCGGCGCGGCTGGAGTCGCCGAGCGCTGCAAGCTCGCTCTCGACCGCTTCGCCCCAGCCGCGCAGCATCGTTTGCAGCCGCTCGTCGAGAGCCTTTTCGTCGGGCGTTTCGCTGCCGTCGCGGATGTCGAGCACGAAGCGCAGCATCGCCAGATTGCCGCCTTCGACCTCGAGGCTCCAGTCGAGCAGCTTCGCGCCAGCGCCTTCCTCGAGCAGGGCCTGGATCTGCAGCCGGACCTGCGTCGCCAGCATATCGCGCGGCAGCCAGACGAAAGCGAACAGGTGCCGCGCCAGCGGCGCCTCGACCATCGCCAGCCGCGGACGCGGGCGATCCACCAGCGCCATCATCGTGGTGGCGATGCGCTCGACATCGTAGTCCGAAAACCCGATCAGCAGATCGTGCGGCAGCGTCGTCAGCGCATGGACCAGCGCCTTGCCGGCGTGTCCGCCGATATCGAAATCGAGCCGTTCCATGATTGCCTCGACCTGAGCGCGCAGCCGCGGGACAGTCCGCGGCGGTGCGGCCAGCGCGGCGCTGGTCCAGACCCCGGCATGGATCGACAGCGCGACGGTCTTGCCACCCTCGCGGCGGGGCACGATGAACAGGTCGAGCGGGACCCGGCGATGGACCCGGGCCAGCCGGTTGGCCTTGATGATCAGCAGCGCCCGAGCCCTCTCGGGGTCGTCGAACCAGGCGAAGGCGCGGTCGTAGGAAGTATCCGCGAGCAGGTCCTGCGCGCTCTTGCGACAGATGCCCAGCGCGGTGCCGACCGTCCCGTCGCGGTGGCGCTCGAGATGACCGAGCTGGGTCAGCATGCCGTTGTTGAGCCATTCGAGCAGCGCGGTGGCTTCCGCGTCCTCGACCCGCTCGGCGTCGGCCAGCATGACCTGCTGCAATTGCGGCCAGTCGTTCACCGCGGCGCGGACATCGGCCAGCGTTTCGCGCAGCGTCGCCAGCAGTTCGCGGCGCTGGCGGGCGTCGACGCGCGAGGTCTCGATGTAGATCATCGATTCATAGGCGGCGTCGTCGGGATCGCTATCGAGGATCCGGGTCAGATCGTCGTCGCCATTGCGCTCGACGGGGACCACCGGGTGAACCAGGCGATCGATCGCCAGCCCGGTCGCCGCGATCGCGTTGGCGGTCGAATCGACCAGGAACGGCATGTCGTCATTGACCAGCGCAATGCGCATGAAGCGGCGCTCTTCGCTGGCCGATTCGAGTACGATGGCGGCGCGTCCCGACTGGCGCTGGAAACCCGCTTCGGCGACGAAACGGGCAGCTTCGACGAGCCGGTCGCGGGCCATGTCGCCATCGCCCGGAAGGAGCGACTCCTCCATGCGCGCGGCGAGCGATTCGACCACTCCGGCGGGAATGGCAGGCTTCTGCCCTTGGGCAGCTTTGATCGAACCCATGTATCCTCTCAGCGGGCCCTCTCTCATCGGCCCGGAATGGCTGCAGCGCGGTGTCTTGCGCGCCTGACGTGTCCGCCCCTAGTCCCCTCTTTGCGCTGCCGCAAGCGAGCCTCGCTGGCACCGGGTTGGTCAATTGCGAGAAAGGGTTGCGGCGTTCGGTGAGCGAGACGGAGCGCGGCACGTCGCTCCCGCAGCTCAGCCCTTCAACGCATCCATCGCCAGTTCGAGCGAACGGGTGCGCGCTGCGGGGTCGAAGGTTGCGCCCGCCAGCATGATCTCGTCGGCTCCGGTGCGGTCGACAAAGCCATGGATGGCCTCGCGAACCTGCGCTGGCGTTCCCACCGCGCTCGCCTGACTGATATGGTCGAGCATGGCGCGGGCATTGGCGGGCAGCGTATCGCGATAGCCTTCGATCGGCGGCGGCAGCTTGCCCGGCGAGCCGGTGCGCAGCCGCACGAAGGACTGCAGTTGCGAACTGGCGAGGCGCTCGGCTTCGGCTTCGGTCTCGGCGCAGAAGAGGTTCATCGCGGCCATGACATGCGGGCGATCGAGCGCCGCCGAAGGCTCGAAGTTGCGGCGATAGAGTTCGAGGGCGCCGTCTAGATGGTCGGGCGCGAAATGGCTGGCGAAGGCGTAGGGCAGGCCCAGCCGGGCGGCGAGCTGCGCACCGAACAGGCTGGAGCCCAGCATCCAAAGCTCGACATCGGCGCCCTGGCCGGGGGTCGCCTGGAGCGGCAGGTTGGGATCGCCTTCGAGATAGGCGCGCAATTCGACCACATCCTGCGGGAACATCTCCGCGGCGCGGTGGAGATCCTTGCGCAGGGCGCGCTGGAGCTCAGGGCCCGCGCCCGGCGCGCGGCCCAGTCCGAGATCGACGCGGCCCGGGAACAGGGCCGCCAGCGTGCCGAACTGCTCGGCGATCTGGAAGGGAGTGTGATTGGGCAGCATGATGCCGCCCGAGCCGATCCGGATAGTGGAGGTGGCATTGCCGATATGCGCGAGCACGACCGAGGTCGCACCGCCCGCGATACCCGCCATGGCGTGGTGTTCGGCGACCCAGAAGCGCGTGCAGCCGGTGCGCTCGGCGATCCGCGCGAGATCGACCGCGGCGGCGAAAGCTTCTTCCAGCGATCCGCCCTCGCGCACGGGCACCAGGTCGAGAATTGAAAAATCGGTCATTGCGGGGAATTTCCTTCGTCGGACAATTGCGCGAGATAGGCGCGCGCGCGTTCCGCCTCGGCGCCGTCGGGCGCGACCAGCAACACCGATTCGAAACTGCGCCGGGCATCCTCGGGACGGTTGGACAGAGCGGCGATGACCCCGGCCTCGAGCCCGACGGTAGGGTCGCGCGGGGACAGTGTGGCGGCCTGTTCGATCTGGCGCTGGGCTTCCATCAGCCGCCCCAATTGCCGAGCCAGCTTGGCCGAAAGCAGCCAGGCACGCGGATCGCTGGGATCAGCCTCACGCGCGCGATCGAGCGCTGCGATGGCGTCCTCCGGGCGTTCGGCGGCGACCAGCGCCCGCGCAAGATCGATTTCCAACCCGCTGGCGATGTCGCTCTGTCCGGCGCTGTTGGCATCGGCGATCGCGCGTTCGAAATGTGGAATCGCTGCACTTGCTTCGCGCCCGGCCATCGCGGCGTTGCCCGCCATGGCACCGAGCCGCGCGCGATAGGTCGGGTTGTCGTCGCCCACCTCGCCGCGCGCGACTGAAAATATATCGCGCGCTTCGGCGTAGCGCTCCATCCGCACCAGCGCGAGACCCTGGCAATGCGCGGCCTGCGCGCGTTCCGCGCCGCGCGCATTGGCGCGCCAGCTGGTTGCACTGTCATAGGCGGACTCGGCGTCATCGGCGGCGAGCCGCAGGCATTCGACGAGCCGCGAGGGAGACTGCGCGGTCTGCGACGTGCTGGCAGCGGCGGCGGCGCTGCGCGCGCGCTGCTCTTCCAGTTCGGGCGGCGGGCCGAGCGGAGTGTTGGCGGCGGGATTGGGTCCGACCTGCATGGCAAGAAGAAGTGCGGCGGCGATGGTCACGATGGTGTCCCTTCGGCAATCAGGGTTTCTACCTGTCTCAGCAGGAGCGCGATATCGGAATCGCGCGACAGGCGGTGATCGCCGTCCTTGACGAGGGTGACCTGTATATCGTCCGAACGCAGCGCCTTCGCGAGGCGCAGGCTGATTTCCGAAGGCACGTCGCTGTCGCGCTGGCCGTGGATCAGGCGGGTCGGACAATCGAGCGCGATCACCCGTTCCAGCAGCAGATTGGCCTGGCCATCGGTGAAGAAGCCGGGGTGGAGCGGCGTGGGTTCGGGGCCATAGGGGTTGGGATCGAACACGGTCTCGCCGGCCTCGAGCCTGGCCCTGTCCTGCGCCGAACGTCCCCACTGAGTGAAGTCGGGCGCCGCGGCGATGCCGACCAGCCCCGCCAGCCTCGCGCCCAGCGCTTTGCCGACCAGCAGCATCAGCCAGCCGCCCATCGACGAGCCGATCACGATGACCGGACCCTCGATCAGCGCGTCGATCAGTCCGACGACCTCGTCGCGCCAGCGCGAGAGCGTGCCTTCGGCAAAGCTGCCCGAACTCTCGCCGCAACCGGAATAGTCGAGCAGCAGGCAACCGCGACCCTGCGCCTTGGCCCAGTCGAAAAGCGCGGTCGCCTTGCTGCCGGCCATGTCGGACATATAACCCGGCAGGAAGACCAACGCCGGCCCTTTGCCGCGATTGTGGCGGTAGGCGATCCGGCGGCCATCGGGCAGGCTCTGGAATTGCGTGGAGTCGGTCATGGACGCGCGCTTCTCGGCCGCGCGCGCCGCGAATGCAACCGTCAGAAGAATTCGAATTCCTCGACATCGGGATCCGCCTCGCACATTCCCTTCAGGTCCGCGAACTCGGCCGGGGTGAGGATCGGATCGTAGTCTGCACCTTGAATCGCAGCGTCGCGATAGGCGCGCGCGCGTTCGCCTGCGGAGGGGTGGCTGGCAATCCAGGCGGTTATGTCGGGTCCCGAATCCGTCTCGGTATTCTTTTCGGTAGCCGCGCCGGATTCTTCCGCCATGCGTTCGAAGAATTCCGCTGCGCCCAGCGGCGAGACATTGCTCTGCGCCATCCGCGCGCGCGCGAACGCGTCCGCCTCGCGCTCGGCATCGCGCGTATAGCCCATCGCCGCGAGCCCGAAGACGGTGTCGCCCAAGCCCGAATTAGCACCCGAAAGCAGGATCGAAAGCCCGAACTGGCGCAGCAGCGCGGTCATCACATGCCGCTCGCGGACGTGGCCGACCTCGTGGCCGAGGACCCCGGCCAGTTCCGCGGGGCTTTCCGCCTGTTGGACCAGTCCGTCGAACAGCATCACCTGCCCGCCGGGCAGCGCCACCGCGTTGACCATGTCGATATTGGCGATACCCGCGCGCACCTGCCGGCTTGCGGGATCGACCGCGTCGAGCAGCTTGGCGAGCGCGGCATCGCCTTCAGGCGTCGAGCACAGCCGGTTGCCGAAATTGCCGACCATGGCTTCGCCGATGCGGGCTTCGAAGGCCTCCGGAACGCGCGGCCCCAGCCATTCGGGTGCGGTCATGAACAGCGCTACGGCGGCCGCACTCGCGACGCCGAAGACGACCACCGCCTTGCCCAGCCCGAGCCGGTCGATCCAGCCGCCGTAGCGGGCCGGGGCGGGGAGGTGGCGCTCGATGCCATGCGGCAGCGGGAGCGGCAGACACAGGCGAAAATCGGGCAGGCTCTGGCGGCCATAGACCCGCTCGTCTGGCAAGCTCTCGACAAAGCGCAGATCGGCAGGCGGCACCTCATGCCGCATGCCGCCCGCTTCGGTCAGCACCAGCCGATCGTCGGTCCACGAGGCAATGCCCTCGCGCCGCAGCGCGGTTACGCCGTCATACCAGGTTGCAGGAATCTGGAAGGCGCTCTGGGTCATGTCAGATCGCGCCAAGGTCGAAGGCGTCGAGCAGGCCTTCGCCATGCCGCGCCGTGGTGGTGGTGGACTGGGTCAGCTCGTCAAGCAGGATTTCCCCGCGCGCCTCGAGATGCGTGATGAAGAACTTCCAGTGGCGGTAGGACAGGAAGATCAGCCCGATGCCCAGCGTCAGGACCACCAGCGCGGCGTCGCCGAGCAGCAAGCGGATCCAGTCCGGTGTCGAGGCCTCGAAGGAGAAGCCGATCTCGCCCCAGCGCGTCGATCCCACCGTTTCGCGGTAGAAGGCGGCGAAAAAGGCCACCGCGATAAGCCCGAGGCCGAGATAGAAGAACAGCACCAGCCCCAGCAATCCGATCATCCCGCCGATCGCGGCGCCTTGCTCACCGCCGATGCCGAACCCGGCCAGCATGCCGGTGAATGCCAATGCAAGGCCGCCGATGAAGATCACGAAGGGCGCCAGGTAGAACAGCAGGAAGCGCCCGAATATCGGACCGGACCTGGCATCGGCGGCAAATCCGTATGGGCCGAAGCTCATCCTGCCCCAGCGCTCGTTCCACAGGCTGGTCATCGACCAGGGTATCAGAAGGCCTGCGGGCAGATAGCCGACGAAGGTCTTCCACAGATAGGAAAGCCCGAAGCGGAAACCGTTGTCGTTCGACCCGCCCCGGATCCCGCGCCAACGGGTGCGAGATAGGCGATAGCGCAAGGCCCGAAAGCGGGCGAGGCCGGTGAGATAGAACAGGATCACGAAGGACAGCAGCGTCAGCACCGCCGCGATCTCTTCCTGACCGCGCAGGACGAGCGATTCGGCCAGCAGGCCGATCGCGAAGAATGGCAGGGCGAACAGCGCCAGCACCAGCAGGAAACCGATGAACAGCTCCATCCCGGTGCCTGCCCACTCCAGACGTTCGTCGACGAAGCGACTGCGCGACCACAGATAGCGCCGTTCGCGCGTCGTCGCCCAGAAGCGGTAGATGCCCAGTGTCACGATGGTGAGCAGGAGATTGGTGAAGGCGATCGGAGCGAATTCGCGCCAGCTTCCCTCGAAGCCGAAAGCGCTTTCGGCTTCCTGTGTGTGCCGCTGGCTTGAAATGATCCGACCCCCCGGTTTGCGATACCGGCGCGGTTGTCGAGGCGCGGTCCGCCCAAGTCAACCGCGCCCGGGTTCAATCGCGCAGGAAGATCGCCTCGATCGGCATGTCGAACACATCGGCGATGCGGAAGGCGAGCGGCAGCGAGGGGTCGTAGCGCCCGGTTTCGATCGCATTGACACTCTGGCGGCTGACCTCGAGGCGGTCGGCGAGCGCCTGCTGGCTCCAGTCGCGTTCGGCGCGCAGCACCTTGAGCCGGTTTTTCATACCGCGCCCCACGAACCATATTCGATCCGGTTGGACAGCGCGCCGACGAACAGGCCGAGAAACCATGTCACCGCGACCCAATAGGCGTCGAGATGCGGCGCCACGTCCGCGGCCTCGAGGAACCCCCAGACCGTCGCCGCGCTCAGCGCGATCCCGGTGGCGATGAGCGACTGGCGCACCACCAGCATGCGGATGAATTCGTCCTGTTCCTCGAGGATCAGCCGGCCGACCGCCCAGAAGATCCCGATCACCGCCAGCCCGGGCAGCACCGCAAGCACCGAGCGCAGAGCGAAGGCGGGTTCGCTTTCGGCGGTCGCGAAGGTCAGGACGCCGAAGGAGAGCAGATAGAGCGCGGTGAACAGCGCCACCCGCCTGGTGTAGCGCTTCTGGGCTTCGCCCTTGCCGCACAGGCTGCCCGCCGCTCCGTCGCGGCGGCGTCCGGCGGCGCGCATCAGCGGGATCGTCTGGATTACGGGAACCAGCATCAGCACCAGCGCGGTGTCGGCATCGATCGCGCCGCTCAAGGCGAGGCCGGCAATGGCGCCCACAGTGCCCAGCAGCAGGCCCGCCCAGAACCGCGCCGACCGCCTCGTGGTTTTTTCTTTCGTCCCGGTCATGCCCGGTTGCCGCCGGAGCAGGCCACGGCGCAACTGCGCGATTTGAACAGCGAGACGACCGCGAGCACGGGCAGGACGATGGTCAGGGTCTGGGCCGAATCCGCCGGAATGAGGTCGGCGCGGCCCGCGAAGGCTACCGCGATGATGGCGGCGGCCCCGCAGAATGCCTTGGTGATGGTCGACATTGGTCAAGTCCCCTTGTGTTTTGGTAAAGCTTGCTTGTCATTTCCCGCGCCGCCTGTCAAGTGTGCTTTCCATAGGGTTTCGGCGAAGAATTCGTCAGAGCGATCCTGTCACGATGCAGTCACAGCGCGCGGTCACTGCGCCGTGACCCTGGAGGAGAATTGCCGTGTTCAAGACCGAACCCCCCGCCGCCGCCGCGCTTGCTCCGCTCGACCGTCGCAGTCTGCTCAAGACCGGTGTTCTGGGGGCCGGGCTGATCGCCGCGCCGCTCTCGGCGCAGTTCGGCGGATCGGGGTTCACGCATGGCGTCGCGAGCGGCGAGCCGGGACGCGACCGGGTGCTGCTCTGGACGCGTTTCGCCGCCGCTGCAGACACGAAACTGGAATGGGAAGTCAGCCCCACCAGCGATTTTGCGCGCGTCGTCGCATCGGGTGAAGCGATGGCGAGCCCGGCCAACGACAGCTGCTGCAAGACCTTCGCCGAGGGGCTCGAACCCGGGCGCTGGTATTTCTACCGCTTCGTCGCCCCCAATGGCGCCGTGTCCGATGTCGGACGCACCAAGACGCTGCCCGAGGGCCCGACCGAGCGTTTTCGCATGGCCGTGTTCAGCTGCTCCAACATGGGCTTCGGCTGGTTCAACGCCTATGCCCATGCCGCCGAGGCGAACGAGTTCGACTGTGCGCTGCATCTGGGCGACTATTTCTACGAATACGGGCCGGAGAATTACCCTTCGCCCGAGCAGGCGGTTGCCGGACGCCTGGTAGCGCCGCTGAGCGAAACCGTGGCGCTGGCCGACTACCGCATGCGCTTCGCCAGCTATCGCAGCGATCGCGATCTGCGCCGCCTGCATCAGGTCTACCCGATGATCGCCGGCTGGGACGATCACGAGAGCACCAACGACAGCTGGCACGGCGGAGCGCAGAACCACCAGCCCGGAACCGAGGGCGAGTGGAGCGTGCGCAAGGTCGCCGCGATGCGCGCCTATCGCGAATGGATGCCGGTTTCGGACGAGCCCTGGGCAGCCTATGACATCGGCGATCTGGCGACGCTGTTCCGGCTCGAGACGCGATTGGAAGCGCGCGCTGAGCAATTCAGCTTGGCCGACGTGCTGGCCGGTCAGGACGGGGCCGAGGCCGCGCTGCGCGCGCTGACCGCCTTCCGCCAAGGCGACTATCTCGACCCGTCGCGCGAAATGCTGGGCGCGCAGCAGCAGGCCTGGCTCGCCGAGGGGATGAAACGCTCGACCGCAGGTGGCAAGCGCTGGCAGGTGCTGGTCCAGCAGGTGCTGATGGGTAAGCTCGCCACGGCGCCCAATCTCGTCGAATCGCTTCCCGGCCATGTACCCGAATATGTCCGCAGCCGGATCGTGGCGGGTGCCCTTGCCAGCCGCGCCGAACTGCCGTTCAATATGGACGCCTGGGACGGCTATCCGGCGGCGCGCGAACGGCTGTTCGAGGCGGCGCTGGCAGCCGACGCCAATCTGATTTCGCTGGCCGGCGATACGCACAACGCCTGGTCGTTCGATCTTGGCCATGCGGGCCAGCGGGTGGGGGTCGAATTCGGGGTGCAATCGGTCACCTCGCCCGGCTTCGAAGGCTACATCCCGCAGCTCGCACCCGCCGATCTCCAGCGCGCCAGCGTGGAGTTCAATCCGGAACTGATCTGGATGGACGGCTCGCGCCGCGGCTACATGGCCGTGGAACTCACGCCCGAGCGCGCGACCAGCGAATACCGCTTCCTCTCGAGCATACGCGAACGCGGGGCGGGCGTGGCAGCGACGCAGCGCGTGTCGACCGCGCTGGGTAGTCGCAAGCTGGAGCTGGGCTGAGCGCCGTGCGCACCAATGCGGTTGAACCGCGCCGCGCACCGGCCTAGATTGCCGGTCATGCCACAATTGCGCTCCGCGACCAGCACTACCACCACCCCGGGCTTCCGGGAGCGGGTGCGCGCGGTCTGATCCGCAGCCCGCCGCCCGGTATCGGGTGGCGCGGCGTTCCATCCGGTATTTCCTTCGCACACGACGCCGCACTTCAAGCGCGCCTCCGCTTGTGCCATTGGCGTCGCAAAGGATACGGATGAACCGATGACCGAACTGCTCAAGATCAGCCTGCCCGATGGCTCCACACGCGAAATGGCGCGCGGCAGCACCCCTGCCGATGTCGCCGCGGCGATCGGGCCCGGGCTCGCCAAGGCGGCGCTCGCCGCGAGGGTCAACGGTGAATTGCGCGATCTCGCCCGCCCCTTCGAAGGCGATGCCGAGCTCGCGCTGGTGACCGCGCGCGACGAGGAGGAAGCGCTCGAACTGGTCCGCCACGATTACGCGCATATCCTCGCCGAAGCGGTGCAGGCGCTGTGGCCCGGCACGCAGATCACCTTCGGGCCGGCGACCGACGACGGCTTCTATTACGATGTGAAGGCGCCCGACACGCGCGATCCCTTCTCGATGGACGATCTGCCCGCGATCGAAGAGAAGATGCGCGCCATCATCGCCGCCGACAAGCCGCTGCG
>JAHJWA010000002.1 GCA_018828205.1 Alphaproteobacteria bacterium | reverse complement strand
CTGCCGGAAGGCCGGGGACCGGGCGTCATCGGCGCTCGATCCCCGGCCCCCTCCACAAGCGTCGACAGTTTTCGGCGGTCCTTTTCGCTTTGGCATCGCGAACAAATAGGTTCTATACTCAACCGCGAATAGCGTTCGACCCGGCGCCATCGTGTAACGACGCACCGGGGGCAGCTCCGCCCACCGAGCGTTGTTTGGAAACTCAGGGGGCCCCATGGCTGCGACTGGTGCGGTGCGAGGGTTGCCCAAGTTGAGAAAGGGTAATCTATGACTAGGACTGCCAAACACTTCGGCAAATATCTGGGAATGGCTGCTTCGGTCGCGCTGCTGAGTGCCTGCGGGGGCACCGACGAACCGGCGGAGACCGAGACGGCGGCTGCCGATCCGGCCGCTGCGGTCGTCGCGCCCGAGCCTTCGGCACAGGCGCCGGCGGCCGACAACACCGAAACCGTCGACGGGACCACGCTGGCGTCCTTCACGCCCGATGTCGCGCACGGCGAAGAAGTCTTCATCAAGTGCAGTTCGTGTCACGTGCTCGAGGAAGGTGTGAACCGCATCGGCCCCTCGCTCGCCGGGAGACGTTCCGTCCCTAAAAAGCTCTTCCCACATTATTCAGTCTCCCCCCTGAGTTCCCTTGCGTAGCTCTGTGGACCGGAGGCGACTAGTCGCAAACGCCGAGAGACTAGACGACCTTGCCTTTTATCCGGATGCCGAGCGGCCCTTCTGCACCGTTAGCGCCACGGCTGCGAGATGGCTGGCGATAGCAGGGAAGCCGCACGCTGAGAAAATGGCGAGTAGCAGCGCCGACATCGCGTAGGGGATTGGGTCGTCGCGCAAGGCACGAGCGGCGCGCTTGGCATATTTGGCTGCCTCAGCAGGAAGCCCCTGACCCTCGAGCTCGCTCCAACGTCCCCCTTCGATGGCCTCAAGTATTTGCCCCAGCGCTGCGTGCAGCTCCCTAAGGTTTTCGATTGCCTTTTCTGTCTCATCAAGCGGGGGGCCGCCGTTGTGCGTTGGCCGACTGAGCTGTTCGATGAGGCGTTCGATTGACGCGCGGGCAACCGGCAACAAGGCCCGTGCGGTTGCTAGTTTCTGCGCGCGGGTGGCCATCCCGGTCCAATCCGCCGGGTCAGTGCCGCCGGGCCCACTAGTGCCGGGCCAAGGGGGGGGCTGCGTCAATCGAACGGGCGGTGAGTTCTTCTACGCGGCGGAATAGAGGTTCCAACTCCTCCCGCACGTGCTTACGACGAGGCTCCCATTGCGCGTCAAAGCTCTTCATGTAGGGCCACATTCCGCCCAAATCTCGATGGATGCGGACGAGCCGGGGGGCCACGTCAGAATATTCCGCGTTTTCCAAAAACGCCTTTCTGAGCTCTTTATATTCGCTGTCTAGCTCATCGCCTCTGGCACCCTCAGCGAGTTGCAAGAGTATTTCCTGCAAGCGAGTGACCGCCTCCTCATCGCCCTCGATGCCCGGCGGCCACGGGCCGGTTTGAATTGCAATCACCATTGCGAGACCTTTGAAGCTGCGCTGGCGCTAATTAAAGGTCCGCCCGCAAGGGAGGAAGGCAAGCTGTGGAAAACCTGCTTACAAAGCTATCATACAAAACTGGCATACACTCGGCCCCCCAAGGGGAACCAAGCTGTTGATTTACAACGAAAAAGGAGAAATGGTCGGGGAGAGAGGATTCGAACCTCCGGCCCCTGCCTCCCGAAGACAGTGCTCTACCAGGCTGAGCTACTCCCCGACCGGATCGGCCCCGCGAAAAACTGTCCCGCGGGTCGAGGCAAGGCGCGCCCTATAGGTGTGGACGGTTGGCGGTGCAAGCGGGCATTTGCCGCTTGTCCGCGCTAGAGGATCGCGACCGCCACTCGCCTGCAGGAACTCTCCGCCGTGCATCCCGAACAGCAATATCTCGATCTCATGCATCGCATCTGGGAACAGGGCAGCGAGCGCATCGACCGCACCGGTATCGGCACGCGCTCGGTGATGGGGGCCATGCTGCGCTACGATCTGGCCGATGGTGCAATGCCGCTGGTCACCACCAAACGCGTCTACTGGAAGACCGCGACCCGCGAATTGCTGTGGTTCCTGACCGGCGAGACCAATATCCGCCCGCTGGTGCTCCAGGGGGTCAAGATCTGGAACGACTGGCCGCACGCGCGCTATGTGCGGGAAAGCGGGGACGAGATCGCGCTGGACGACTTCGTCCAAAAGATCGCCGAGGACGAGAGCTTCGCCGCGCGCTGGGGCGATCTGGGGCCGGTCTATGGCAAGCAATGGGTCGACTGGCCGACCTATCGCTACCGCCCCGACGGGCTCTACGAGAAGGGCCCCGGGATCAACCAGGTCGCGCTGCTGGTCGAATCGCTGCGCGACAATCCGGGGAGCCGGCGGCATATCCTCGAGGGCTGGAACGTCGCCGAGCTTGACCGGATGGCGCTGCCGCCCTGCCACAAGACCTATCAGTATCACGTCGCCGACGGGCGGCTGAACGGCGTGCTCTACCAGCGCAGCTGCGACGTCGCGCTGGGCCTGCCGTTCAACCTGTGGTCGGCGGCGCTGCTCCAGCGCATGCTCGCGCAGCAATGCGGGCTCGAGCCGGGCGAGCTGGTGTGGATGGGCGGGGATACGCATCTCTATCTCAATCACGCGGAGCTGATCGCCGAGCAGCTCGAGCGGGAACCGCGGGGGCGTCCGCGGCTTGAGCTGCTGCGGCAGCCGCCGACGATCTTCGATTATCGCATTGAGGATTTCGCGGTTCACAACTACACGCCGCACGGGCCGATTAGGGCGCCCGTCGCGGTGTGAACCGGTCGCCTTGACCCAACCGCATTGCTGAAATAATATGACGCAATCACGCAAGATTGCTTGCAACCGCGTTCGTCGCAAAGGGAGAGCGCCACATGGCCGATAGGCCCGACAGCGCAGCCGGCCAGGGTTCGAACAAGCCCTCGCTGTCGCTGCATGTCCCCGAACCCCACTACCGTCCCGGCGATGCCGTGGACTTCAGCCATGTCGATTCGGGCGAGGCGGGGCGCGAGCCGCGCCCCGACGAGGCCTGCGACCCCGCGGAAATGCGCGATCTCGCCTATGGGCTGATCCGCGTGCTCGGCGACGATGACCGCGCGCACGGAGCCTGGGATCCCAAGCTCGACGCGGATACGCTGCGCACCATGCTCAAGAACATGGCGGTTACCCGCGCCTTCGACGAGCGGATGTTCCGCGGCCAGCGGCAGGGCAAGACCAGCTTCTATATGAAGTGCACCGGCGAGGAGGCGACCAGCATCTCCGCCTCGATGGCGCTGGCGAGCGACGACATGGTGTTCCCGAGCTATCGCCAGCAGGGCATCCTGCTGTCGCGCGGCTATCCGATGATCGAAATGATCAACCAGATCTATTCGAACCGGGGCGACAAGCTCAAGGGCCGCCAGCTGCCGATCATGTATTCCAGCCGCGAGCACAGCTTCTTCACCATCAGCGGCAATCTCGCGACCCAGACCCCGCAGGCGGTGGGCTGGGCGATGGCGAGCGCGATCAAGGGCGATTCGCGGATCGCCGCGACCTGGGTGGGCGAGGGCAGCACCGCCGAGGGCGATTTTCACGCCGCCTGCACCTTCGCCGCGGTCTACAACGCGCCGGTCATCCTCAACGTCGTCAACAACCAGTGGGCGATCTCGAGCTTCTCGGGCTTCGCCGGGGGCGAGCGGACGACCTTCGCCGCGCGCGGGCTGGGCCATGGCATCGCCGCGCTGCGGGTCGATGGTAATGATGCGCTGGCCTGCTACGCCGCCGAACGCTGGGCCGCCAACCGCGCGCGCGCCAACGCCGGGCCGACGCTGATCGAGTTCTTCACCTACCGCGCCGAAGGCCATTCGACCTCGGACGATCCCTCGGGCTATCGCAGCGCGCAGGAGCGCGAGGAATGGCCGCTGGGCGATCCGGTGATGCGATTGAAGCGTCATCTCATCGCGCTGGGCGAATGGGACGAGGAGCGCCAGGAGGCGATGGACCGCGAGGCGGCCGAAATGGTCCGCGCCACCACCAAGGAGGCCGAGGCCAACGGCATTCTCGGCCATGGCCTGCACCATCCCTTCCGCACCATGTTCGAGGATGTGTTCGAGGAGCTGCCCTGGCATCTCAGGGAGCAGGCCGAACAGGCGGTCAAGGAACGCGAAATCAAGTTTCCGGAAGGGGTGCCCAAATGAGCGCGCCACAAGCTCAGGCCGAGATCCAGACCGCTCCCGCGAGCGAGGCAGAGGCAGGCGCCGAACGCCGCCTCAACATGATCGAGGCGATCAACGAAGCGCTCGACGTCACCATGGCGCGCGATCCCGATATCGTCATCATGGGCGAGGACGTCGGCTACTTCGGCGGCGTGTTCCGCGCCACCGCCGGGCTGCAGGAGAAATACGGCAAGAACCGAGTGTTCGATACGCCGATCTCCGAATGCGGCATCATCGCCGCGGCGGTGGGGATGGGGGCCTATGGCCTGCGTCCGGTGCCCGAGATCCAGTTCGCCGATTACATCTACCCCGGGCTCGACCAGCTGATCTCCGAGGCGGCGCGGCTGCGCTATCGCTCGGCCGGAGAATACACTGCCCCGCTGACGGTGCGGACCCCGTTCGGCGGCGGCATCTTCGGCGGGCAAACGCACAGCCAGAGCCCCGAGGCGATCTTTGCGCATGTTTCGGGCCTCAAGACCGTCATCCCATCGACCCCCTACGACGCCAAGGGTCTGCTGATCGCGGCGATCGAGGACAATGATCCGGTGATCTTCTTCGAGCCCAAGCGGATCTACAACGGCCCGTTCAACGGCTATTACGACAAGCCCGCGCAGCCGTGGAAGAAGCACGACGCCAGCATCGTGCCCGAAGGCCACTACACCATCCCGCTGGGCAAGGCGCGCATGGTCACCGAGGGCGAGGCGCTGACCGTGATCGCCTATGGCACCATGGTCCATGTCGCCGAGGAAGTGTGCCGCCAGAAGGGCGTCGATGCGGAGATCATCGATCTGCGCTCGATCGTGCCGCTCGACATCGAGGCGATCGAGGCTTCGGTCGAAAAGACCGGGCGCTGCCTGATCGTCCACGAGGCGACCCGCACCGCCGGTTTCGGCGCCGAGCTTTCGGCGCTGGTGACCGAGCGCTGCTTCTATCATCTCGAAGCCCCGGTGCTGCGCGTCACCGGCTTCGACACGCCCTATCCCCACAGTCTCGAATGGGCCTATTTCCCCGGCCCGGTCCGCATCGGCGAGGCCATCGACAAGATCTTGAGCGAGTAAGCATCATGGCGACTTTCACCTTCACAATGCCCGATATCGGCGAAGGCATCGCCGAGGCGGAGATCGTCGCCTGGCACAAGGCGGTCGGCGACCGGGTCGAGGAAGACGAGGAATTCGTCGACATGATGACCGACAAGGCGACCGTGCCGCTCGAAAGCCCGGTCACCGGCAAGATCATCGAGATCGCGGGCGAAGAGGGCGAGATGGTCTCGATCGGCGCGATGCTGGTGGTGATCGAGGTCGAGGGAGAAATTCCAGATGATGTCGCCGCGGAGAGCGAAGCGGCGGACCCGGCGCCCGTCGAGGCCTCGAGCGATGCGCCCGGTCCCAAGGACGAGGCCGTAGAGGAGCGGATCGAGACCGAGAACCCGGACGCATCCGACGCCGACGACGCGCATGCGGCCGACCCCAAGTCCGCCGATCTGCCCGCGCCGACGCCTGCACCCGCTGCGGCGCCGACCCCCACCGCGGGTGCCAAGGTCCTCGCTTCTCCCGCGGTGCGCAAGCGTGCCCGCGAGCTCGGGGTCGATCTGGGCGATGTGAAGCCCGCCGAGGATGGCCGCGTCCGCCATGGCGATCTCGACAGCTTCCTGTCCTACAGCGGCGGCTATTCGCCCGCCGGGCGCGTCCGCGAGGACGAGCAGCGCAAGGTCATCGGCATGCGCCGCCGCATCGCCGAGAACATGGCAGCCTCCAAGCGCAACATTCCGCATTTCTCCTATGTCGAGGAAGTCGATGTCACCGATCTGGAAATTCTGCGCGCCCAGCTCAATTCGAACCGCGGGGACCGGCCAAAACTGACGATGCTGCCGCTGCTGATCGCCGCGATTTGCAAGACCGTACCAGACTTCCCGATGATCAACGCCCGCTACGACGATGAGGGCGGGGTGGTTACGCGCCACGGCGCGGTGCATCTCGGCATGGCGGCGCAGACCGACGCCGGGCTGATGGTCCCGGTCATCCGCGACGCGCAGTCGCGCAACCTGTGGCAGCTCGCGAAAGAGATCGTCCGGCTCGCCGAGGCGGCGCGCGACGGCAAGGCGACCAGCGAGGAACTGCAGGGCGGCACGCTCACCGTAACCTCGCTCGGCCCGCTCGGCGGGGTCGCGACCACACCGGTGATCAACCGGCCCGAGGTCGCGATCATCGGCCCCAACCGCATCATCGAACGCCCGATGTATGTCAGCGACGGGCAGGGCGGCGAGCGGATCGAGAAGCGCAAGCTGATGAACATCTCGATCAGCTGCGATCACCGCGTGGTCGATGGCTACGACGCGGCGAGCTTCGTCCAGGCGCTCAAGCGGCTGCTCGAGGCACCGGCGCTGCTCCTGGTCGACTGATCATCAGCGCATGAGCGGCTTCAGCGCACCACCGCGCTGAAGCTGCGCATCCCGCTCGTGTCGCCAGCGCCGACGCGCCAGCGCAGATGGGTGACCTCCTCGGGCTGCGCGGCGCGCTGGCCGCGGCGCAATTCGCTCAGACGACCCCAGCGGCGTCCGCCGTCGACCGAAACCTCGACCGCATCGTCGCCGGCGCGCCGGTAGGACAGCGTCTCGGGTACGCGGCTCGCCAGCGTGAAGGGCTTGGCGGGCCTGCGCCCTTCCCATTGCATCACCAGCACCACCCGGTCGCCGCGCGAGAGCGTGCTGGCGGGTTCGAGCGCGATGCCGTCGCCTTGCGCGGTTTCGACGAAGACCGAGCGCGTGATGGACAGCGCCGAACCGGTCGCGGTGGCGGCGGTGCCCAGAAACAGCATGCTCGCGATGAGCAGGATCGAACGCATGGATTGCCCCCCGTAGTGTTCGCTTTCGGCCATGCGCCCGGCGCTCTCAAGATAGGGTTAATTTCCCTTGACCATGGTGCTTTTCGACCGCGTTCGGCACCGGGTTCGACAAAGTTTTGCCAACCCCGGTTTTTTCCGTCGGACGGGCATTGACAGGAATCGGGGGCTGCCTTAGTGGCCGCGCTCCCAAGCGGCGCTGGTCGCTCCCAGTCGCTTCTTAGATGCGCGGGTGTAGCTCAGTTGGTTAGAGCGCCGGCCTGTCACGCCGGAGGTCGCGGGTTCAAGTCCCGTCACTCGCGCCACTTGGGAACCTACCTTTTCACGATTG
>JAHJWA010000121.1 GCA_018828205.1 Alphaproteobacteria bacterium | reverse complement strand
GGCCGAAGCCGCCGCAGACGACGTCGCCGAGGAAATCGAGCAGCACATAGTCGAAGCCCCAGTCGTGGAAGCCCAGTCTCTCGAGCAGTTCGAAGCCATGGATGATCCCGCGCCCGCCGCAGCCGCGCCCGACCTCGGGTCCGCCCAGCTCCATCGCGAAGACGCCGTCGCGCTGGAAGCAGACATCCTCGATGCGCACTTCCTCGCCCGCGAGCTTCTTGGCCGAGCTGGTTTCGATGATCGTCGGGCAGCTCTTGCCGCCGAACAGCAGGCTGGTGGTGTCGCTTTTGGGATCGCAGCCGATCAGCAGCACGCGCTTGCCCTGCTGCGCCATCATGTAGGAGAGGTTGGAGAGCGCAAAGCTCTTGCCCGAACCGCCCTTGCCGTAGATCGCGATAATCTGCGTTTCCCTGGTCACCTCGCCGGTGTGGACCGGGTCGGGTTCGATCCCCGCTTCCTCGCGCAGCGCCATGTCGTGATCGAACATCGTCATGCCGCTTCGCTCCAGTCGAGAACCATCTTGAGGCATTCGGGGTCGGTCAGCGCGGTGGGATAGGCCTTGCGGGCTTCCTCCGCGGGGCGGACATGCGAGATCAGCCCGCCCAGATCGAGCGCGCCGGATTCGATCAGCGCGCCGGTCGCGGCGAGATCCTCGGGCTGCCATTCGGCGGCGACGCGCAGCCGCGCCTCGGCCTGGAAGGCGGGGGCGAAGGCGAAATCGAGCCGGTTGGCGTAGAAGCCCGCCAGCACGATTTCGCCGCCCCGGGCGAGCTTGCCGATCAGCGTGTCGAGCCCGTCGGCAAAGCCGCTGACGTCGTAGATCGCGCGGTAGTCGCGGCGGGGGTCGTCCTTGGGGGCGATGACTTCTTAGCCTTGCGCGCCCGTCCGGCGGCAGGCCTGATTGTCCCACACCATGGGGGCGGGCGCCCCCGTGGCGATGGTCAGCCGCGCAAGCAGCCGCCCGAGCACGCCGTGACCGACGATCAGATCGGGCGGGTCGCCCCCGGCCAGCGCGTGGCGCGCGGTGGCGGCGAGCGCGAACAGCACGCCCTCGACGCCGAGAGCTTCGGATATGGGGAAGGCGCGGGTCGACGGAACCACCAGCCGCTGCGCGGTACCGCCGAACAATCCGCGCGCCTCGGTGTAGCAATTGGCGCCGGGGATGAAGACCCAGTCGCCGATCCTGCCGGTGACATCGGCCCCGGCGTCGATGATGCGCCCGACCGATTCATAGCCCGGCACCAGAGGGTAGCCCATCCCGGGGAAGCGCGGCATCGCGCCGGTCCAGAGCAGCTTTTCGGTGCCGCTGCTGATCCCGCTCCAATGGGTTTCGATGACGACATCGGATGGGCCGGGATCGGTCAGCGACAGCGTCCGCAGCGCCAGGCGCCTCGGTGCATCCACGATTACGGCCAATGCATCCATCCCTCAGGTCCATCCTTCGCTGGTTGGTTAACCTGGCATCGCGGCAAGGATTGCTCCGATGCCCCGTCACCTTACCCGAACAGGAATAAGTGTCAATCCAGCGCGACATTGGGATATGTCAGGCTGTCGCGACAATGAGCGAAGTTATCACCGGCAGATCGGTGCCGATCCGCCGCCAGCGCCGGAAACCCGCGGCGTCGAGCAGTGCGCCGATCTCTTCCGCGCGCCGCGGCCGACCCGAGCGCATGACCCAGAGATAGAGCCCGAAATAGGCGTCACCCATTTTCTGCGCGCCGCGAGTCCCGGCCATGGGTTCGGCGATGACCAGCACCGCGCCGGGTTCGAGCGACTCGCGGATCGCGGTCAGCAACGCCATGGCAGGGCCGTCATCATGGTCGTGCAGGATCCTGACCAGCGAGATGCAGTCGTAACCGACGGGGATGGGGTCGCGGAAGAAATTGCCGGGGTGCAGGGTGGGGGCGTCGGCGCTCGGGATCGCGGGATCGCTCGAATGGCGCTGGAGGACGCCGGGCAGGTCGAAGATCCCCAGCTTCACCGAGGGGTGCGCCGAAGCGACCGCCCGGGCAAAACCGCCATAGCCGCCGCCGACATCGAGCATCGCGCTGTGCCGGTCGAAGCGATAGGCCGCCAGCACCTGCTCCGCGACCATCGCCTGCGAACTCGCCATCAGCTCGCTATACGCATGGGTGTTGAAGTGATCCCGCGCAGCCGCGCCGGGTTCCCCGGCATAGGTCCAGAAGTCCGACAGCTGGGTCGCCTCCGCGCGGTCGCCGCGCAGCAGCGCCAGCGGATCGGCGAGGTCGGCGTAGAGCAGCCGATGGTGCCGCACCATCGCCAGGACCCCGGCATTGCCCCGCAGGGCCGCCCCCTGCTGGCCGAGCATCCACTCTCCCGGGGCGACCTCCTGCGCCAGACCGATTGCATGGGAAGCCCGCAGCAACAAGGCGGCTCCCCGCTCGCTCAGGCCACATCGCGCGCGCACTTCGGCGATCCCCATCGGTCCTTCGGCCAGCAGCGCGATCAACCCGCTCTCCGCCGCCGCGGCCAGCGTCTGGCTGTAGGTGAAGCCCGCCACCAGATCGAACAGTCCGCCGGCCTTGCGTCGCGCGATCGGGCGGGTCAGCGGGTTGCCCGCCGCCCAGCGCTGGAAGCGCGCACTGCCGATGATCCGATTGCGCCGCGCGATCCAGCGACGCTTCCACCCCGTGACGATGGATCCCGGGGAAAGGGGCGGGTCGGATTGCATTGTCAAAAACATTGGACAGATGGTGTGTAAAGGTCAATTCTAATCGCCAAGGAGGCGGGGATTGGCAGCGCGCGTGGTGATCATCGGAGCGGGGATCGGCGGGCTGGCCTGCGCGGTCCGGCTCGCCGCGGGCGGGCACGATGTCACCATCATCGAGAAGGAAAGCCATGTCGGCGGCAAGGCGCGGCGGATCCTGGTCGATGACACGCCGATCGACGCCGGACCGACCGTCTTCACGCTGCGCGACGTCTTCGACGAGCTCTTCGAGGTCGCCGGACGCTCGCTCGAGGATTACGTCGCCATACGCCCCGCCGAGGTGCTTGCCCGCCATGCCTGGGACGCGGATGAACGACTCGACCTCTACGCCGACCCGGCACTCAGCGAGCAGGCGATCGGCGATTTCGCCGGCGCCGATGCCGCGCGCGGCTACCGCGCCTTCCGCACCGAGGCGGCGCGGATCTACGGCATTCTCGAGCACAGCATGCTGCGCGCCGACAAGGTTTCCTGGCCGCTGCCGCTGATGCGCCGCATCGGCCTGACGCGGATCGGCGACCTGCTGGCGATCCGCCCCTATGAGAGCCTGTGGAAGGTGCTCGGCGAGCATTTCGCCGATCCGCGGCTGCGGCAATTGTTCGCGCGCTATTCGACCTATTGCGGCTCCTCGCCCTTCGACACCCCCGCGACGCTGATGCTGATCGCGCATGTCGAGGCGCAAGGCGTCTGGCTGATCCACGGAGGGATGAGCGCGCTGGCCCATGGCCTGCGGCGCGTCGCCGAGGAACACGGCGCGCGGTTCTACACCCAAACCCAGGTGGTCGATGTCGAATTCGACAAAGGCAAGGCGTGCGGGGTGTTGGTCGAATCGGGCGAATTCTACCCTGCCGATGCCGTGGTGGCCAATTGCGACCCCTCCGCGCTGGCGAGCGGCACGCTTGGTCAGCGGGCCGCGCCTGCGGTCGCGCCGATCAAGCCTCGCAACCGCTCGCTCTCGGCGCTGGTCTGGCTCGCACACGCGCATGGCGAGGGCTTTCCGCTGTCGCGCCACAACGTCTTCTTCTCGCCCGATTATGCGCGCGAATTCAGCGACATAAAACGCGGCACGGTGCCATGCGAGCCCAGCGTCTACCTCTGCGCGCTCGACCGCGGCGCAGCCTCAGGCGCGCAGCCCGCGGGCCGCGAGCGGTTCCAGATTATCGTCAACGCGCCCGCCAATGGCGACCGATTCGGCTATACGGCACAGGAGAAAGAGCGATGCACGCAGGCCATGAGGCGAACCCTGGAGCGCTGCGATTTGCAGCTGGAGGATCCGCTGCCGCACCGACTGCTGACACCCAACGACTTCGAGAGATTTTCGCCCTCGACCGGGGGAGCGATCTATGGACGGGCCTCGCACGGCTGGGCGGCGTCCTTCCTCCGGCAGGGCACGCGGACGCGGATCCCTGGGCTCTATTGCGCGGGTGGAAGCACCCACCCGGGGGCCGGGGTGCCGATGGCCGCCTTGTCCGGGTGCCTCGCAGCGCAACAGGTGGCGCAGGACCTCGCTTCGATGCGCCGGTTCCACCCGGCGGCTACGCCTGGTGGTATGTCGATGCGCTCAGCGACGCCGCTGGACCGGATGGGGGCCGGCACGGGCTGACCATCATCGCCTTTCTGGGCAGCGTCTTCTCGCCCTATTACAAGCGCAGCGGGCGCGGCGCCCCGACCGACCACAGCGCGCTCAACGTCGCCTTCTACGGGCCGGGCGCGCGCTGGACCATGACCGAGCGCGGGCGGGATGCGGTGGTGCAGGAGGCAGCGATGCTGGCCATCGGGCCGAGCTCGCTGCACTGGACGGGCGAGGCGCTGGAGATCGACATCGTCGAGCGCGACAAGCGGCTGGGCATTCCGTGGCAGCGCGCGGTGCGGGGGAAAATCCGGGTCATGCCCGAAGCTCTCAACGCCGCCGCCTTCGCGCTCGATCCCGCGGGGAGGCACAGCTGGCACTGCATCGCGCCGCGCGCACGGATCGAGGTGGAGATGGACAAGCCGGGCCTGCGCTGGTGCGGCAGCGCCTATCTCGATTCCAACTCCGGCAGCGAATCGCTCGAGGAGGGGTTCCGCGTCTGGCACTGGTCGCGCGCGCACACCCGCTGTGGTTCGGTGGTCAGCTACGAGGGC
>JAHJWA010000120.1 GCA_018828205.1 Alphaproteobacteria bacterium | reverse complement strand
GGCGAGACCTTCATCTACCAGGGCCGCAGCTACAAGAGCTACCGCGGCATGGGCAGCGTTGGCGCGATGGCGCGCGGCAGCGCCGACCGCTATTTCCAGCAGGATGTTTCCGCGCAGAAGCTGGTCCCCGAGGGGATCGAGGGCCAGGTGCCCTACAAGGGCCCCGCGAGCGCGGTGGTCCACCAGCTGGTCGGCGGGATCAAGGCGGCGATGGGCTACACCGGCTCCTCGACGATCGAGGAATTGCGCAACAAGGCGCAATTCGTCCGCATCACCGGCGCGGGCCTGACCGAGAGCCACGTCCACGACGTCGCGATCACCCGCGAGGCGCCGAACTATCCGACGCGGTAGCTCCCCGGTGGTATATCCGTTCGCCTCGAGCGCAGTCGAGAGGCCTTGGCGCGGCGTGTCTCGACTTCGCTCGACACGAACGGCTGGAGGGATACGCGCATGACCCCCGCAGCCCGCGTCCAGACCGCGATCGAGCTGCTCGACGCGATCATCGATGCCGCGCGGCGCAAGGGCGCGCCCGCCGACCGTATCCTTGCCGAATGGTTCCGCACCAACCGTTTCGCCGGCTCCAAGGACCGCCGCGCGATCCGCGAGCTGGTCTATCGCGCGATCCGCGCCTGCGGCCCGGTCCCCGAAACGGGGCGCAGCGCGCTGCTGCTTCTGGCCCAGACCGATCCCGCGCTGGCGCCGCTGTTCGACGGCTCCAACTATGGCCCGCCTCCGATCGGCTCGAACGAGACGCCCGCCGCCGGCGGGGTCGCCCCCGACTGGCTGGTCGAGCGACTGGAGCGCTCGGCAGTCGCGGGTGCGGAGGCCGAGGCGCTGCTCGGCCGCGCCCCGCTCGACATCAGGGTCAACACGCTCAAGGCCGAGCGTGCCACGCTCGAACTGCCCGAACCCGGCGAGCCGACCGCCGCGCCGCAGGGCCTGCGCGTGGCGACCGGAACCGCGGTCGAGCAATGGGAGCAATGGGCCGAGGGGCTGATCGAGGTGCAGGACACGGGCTCGCAGCTCGCCTGCCTCGCCTTGGCTGCCCAGCCCGGCGAGACCGTGGTCGATCTGTGCGCCGGGGGCGGCGGCAAGACGCTCGCGCTGGCCGCCGCGATGGACAATCAGGGCCGGCTGATCGCCGCCGACACCGACCGCAACCGGCTTTCTCGTCTCGCCCCGCGCGCCGAACGCGCGGGCGCCAGCCTGATCGAGACGCGGCTGCTCGATCCCGGCGCCGAGATGGCAGCGCTTGGCGATCTCGCCGGACGGGCGGACGCGGTGCTGGTCGACGCGCCCTGTTCGGGGACCGGCACCTGGCGGCGCAACCCAGAGGCGCGCTGGCGGCTCGACGAGGGCGAGCTGGCGCGGCTGACGCAATTGCAGGCGCATATCCTCGATCTCGCGGTGGGGCTGCTGAGGCCCGGCGGGCGGCTGGTCTATGTCACCTGCTCGCTGCTCGATGCCGAGGGCGCCGCGCAGTTCGAGGCGCTGCTGGCGCGTCACCCCAGCCTTGCGGCGCATGAGCTCGCGCTCCCGCTGGGTCGCGAGCGCGGGAAGGGCACCCGGCTCACCCCGTTCCACGACGGGACCGACGGATTTTTCATCGCCTGTGCAGCTTTGGCGTGATAATCCCGGGCATTATGGCTGACCAAGCCCGTTCCCGCCACCACGGCACCCTGGAGACGATCATGCGTTTTGCCCCCGCCGCCGCTGCCCTTTCGCTGGCCCTCGTGATGACCGCGAGCGCGAGCCTTGGCGCCGACCGCGAACCGGCGCCGCGCGCCGCGATGCTGATCGCCGAGGGGCAGGCCGCGCTGGATGCGGGCGATACGCAGGCGGCGATCGATTCCTTCGAGGCGGCGCTGGCGGTCGATCCCGCTTACACGCCGATCTTCCTCGAACTGGCGCGCGCCGCGCGCAGCGACGATCTGCAGGGCAAGGCGATCCGCTATTACCGCGAGGCGCTGGTCCGCGATCCGGGCAATCTCGCGGCGATTTCGGGCGAGGGTGCGGCCTTGGTCGAGAAGGGCGCGGTCGAGAAGGCCCGGCTCAACCTCGCCAAGCTGGAATCGCTGTGCGGCGAGGCTTGCCCCGAAACGCAGCGCCTCGCCCAGTCGATCGCACAGGGCCCCAGGGAACGCGTGTTGACCGCCGAGGCGGTGCTGCCCGAAACCGAGGTGGTCCAATCCAACTGATTGGCGCCGGCGGTAGGGTGATCCCCCGCGAGGGCGGGGGTCTCAGGCGATCCAGACCAACCGATCAGACCAATGCGCAAGCCAGACCAACGGAAGCGGCCTGAGGTCCCCGCCTTCGCGGGGACGCGTGCCGGACCCGCTCAGACCAGGTCGCGAAACGCTTCGAGCACGCTGCGGTAGACGCGTTTCTTGAAGGGCACGATCAGCTCGGGAAGCTGCTCGGGATCGACCCATTTCCAGTCGCAGAATTCGGGCGGATCATGCGCCTCGAGATCGATATCGGCGTCGCTGCCGGTGAAGCGCGCGAGATACCAGACCTGCTCCTGCCCGCGGTATTTCCCGCCCCACAGCTTGCCGATCAGCTCCTCGGGAAGGTCGTAGCGCATCGCCTCCTCCATCCGCTTGAGCAGGGTGACATGCTCGGGCTTCGCGCCGGTTTCCTCGGCCAGCTCGCGCATCGCCGCATCCTCGAGATCTTCGCCCTCGTCGACGCCGCCCTGCGGCATCTGCCACCAGTCGCCTTCCTTGTTGTCGATCCGCCGCCCGACGAAGGCGCGGCCCTGGGCGTTGACCAGCATCACCCCGACGCAGGGGCGATAGGGCAGCGGTTGTGCGGTGTCGGTCATCGGGTCAGCCGCGCCAGCTTGACCTTGATCGCGCCGAGGAAGGCCTCGAGATCGGCCTGACCGCTGGGGATCGCCTTGCGCAGCGTGATGAAGCCGTGGATCACGCCGGGAAATTCGAAATAGCTCACCTCGGTGCCCTGCTGGATCAGATGCGCGGCGTATTCGCGCCCCGAATCGCGCAAGGGATCGAGCCCGGCGGTGCAGATGACCGTGGGCGGGGTGTTGGAACAGTCGCCGACCATCGGTGTGTGGCGCGGATCCTTGGCGTCGCCGCCATATTGCTGCGTGAACCACGCCATCGCCGCGCCGGTCAGCAGGAAGCCCTCGTTGAACAGCGCGAAGCTGCT
This sequence comes from Alphaproteobacteria bacterium, assembly GCA_018828205.1. Taxonomy (GTDB): domain Bacteria; phylum Pseudomonadota; class Alphaproteobacteria; order Sphingomonadales; family Sphingomonadaceae; genus Qipengyuania. Next base: position 66 of record JAHJWA010000120.1, on the reverse strand, counting down.
GTGCTCGGTGATGTCGCTCGCGACCGGGTAGATCGGCGCCTGGACCAGCACCGGCACCGCGGCGGG
>JAHJWA010000119.1 GCA_018828205.1 Alphaproteobacteria bacterium | reverse complement strand
CTGCTCGATGCGCAGGACTGGATGGACGATGCACAGCTCGATGCGCTGTGGCACCAGATCTCCCGCACCGCCCGTCCCGGCGCGCGGGTGCTGTTTCGCACCGCCGCCGAACCCAGCCTGCTGCCGGGCCGGCTGGACCCCGCGGTGCTGTCGCGCTGGCGCTACCACGAGGAGGCATCCGCCGATCTGACGCGGCGCGACCGCTCGTCGATCTATGGCGGGGTCCATCTCTACGAGTTCGCCGGGTGAGCGCCGCGACCGGCGACCACGCCGCGCTGATGGATTCGATCTATCGCGGCCAGCGGCATATCTACGACGCGACGCGCAAATATTACCTGTTCGGGCGCGACCGGCTGATCGGTGCGCTGGCCTGCGAGCCGGGCGACAGCGTGCTCGAGATCGCCTGCGGGACCGGGCGCAATCTCGACCGGATCGGCCGGAAATGGCCCGGGGTGCGGCTGTTCGGGCTCGACATCTCGAACGAGATGCTGATCTCCGCCTCGGGCCGGCTCGGTACGCGGGCGCTACTGGCGCAGGGCGATGCGCGCGATTTCGATGCAGCCACCGCGCTCGGGCAGCGGCGCTTCGACCGGGTGGTGCTGTCCTACTCGCTGTCGATGATCCCGGACTGGGAACGCGCGCTGCGCCATGCGGCCGCGCTGGTCGCACCGGGCGGATCGCTGCAGCTGGTCGATTTCGGGACGCTGGAGGGATTGCCGCGCCCGCTCGCCGCGGCGCTGCGCGGCTGGCTGGCGAAATTCCATGTCGAGCCGCGCGGCTTCATGCGCGAGGCCGCGCTGCGGGTTTGCGCGCTCGAAGCGCTCGATTGCGAATGGGAGGACGGGCCCTTCGCCTATTACCAGTCGGGAATCCTGCATCGCCCGAGAGGCTGATCGCACCGCGCCAGCTTGCGTTTGACAATCGCCATCCTCGCCCTAGTTTCGCGCGCAACAGGGAGAATATTCAATGCAGGCTCAAATGCTCGCACCGGCCGCCGTGCTGGTGCTCTGGTCGCTCGTCATGCTGTTCTGGATGGCCTTCACCCGCCTGCCCGCGATGAAGAAGCTGGGCGGCGGGCTGAAAGACGCCAAGCCCGGCGGCCGCGGCCAGAATCTCGAGGGCGTGATCCCCGACAAGATCCAGTGGAAGGCGCATAATTACGCGCATCTGATGGAGCAGCCGACCATTTTCTACGCCACCGCGCTGATCCTGGCGGTGATGGGCGCGGGCGCGCTGGATGTGGCGCTGGCCTGGATCTATGTCGCGCTGCGGATCGTCCACTCGGTCTATCAGGCGACCGTCAATGTGGTGAAGATCCGCTTCCTGTTCTTCATGCTCTCCACCTTCGCGCTGCTGGTGCTGGCGGTGCGCGCGGTGATGGCGACGCTGCTGTTCGACCCGGGTCTCGCGCCCAGCTGATGGGCCAATTGACAGAGAGTGCGATGATCGATTCCGCCCCACCTGCAATCATGACGACATGCGCAGACCCGTCGGTGGCGCCATGATGGAAGATGTCGCCATTCTCAAACCGGTCGTGGTGCTGCTGGCATGGACGATGGTGATGTGGCTGTGGATGTACGCGACCCGCATTCCCGCGATCAACAGCCTGCCCAAGCCGACCGAGCCGGGCGCGGACGTCGGCTGGACCGGCGCGAAACTGGAGCAGCTCATCGCGCCGCGGGTCCAGTGGAAGGCGCACAATTACAACCATCTGCACGAGCAGCCGACGCTGTTCTACGCGGTGGCGCTGGTGCTGGCGCTGATCGGCCAGGGCGAAGGGATCAATGCGACGATCGCGTGGATCTACGTGGTCCTAAGGATCATCCACTCGATCTGGCAGGCCACGGTCAACCGGGTCGCGGTGCGCTTTGCGCTGTTTGCCCTCTCGACTCTCGCGCTGATGGCGCTGATCGTCCACGCGGCGATCCCGGTGCTGCTCTAGGCTATTCGGCCGCTTCCTGCTCCGCCGCCTCTGCCGGAGCATGCGCGTGGCCGTCGGTGTCGATCTCGAGATTGGCGAGGAAGCGCTCGGCATCGAGCGCGGCCATGCAGCCCATCCCCGCGGCGGTGACCGCCTGGCGATAGACGTGATCGGTGACGTCGCCTGCGGCGAAGACGCCCGGCACCTGGGTCTTGGGGGTGCCCGCCTCGACCAGCAGATAGCCGCCCTCGTCCATCGGCAGCTTGCCCTTGAACAGCTCGGTGGCGGGCGAATGGCCGATCGCGACGAAGGCGCCATCGACCTTCAATTCGCTCGCCGTTCCGTCGACGGTGTCGCGCAGGTTGAGATGGGTCAGCCCGCCCGCGAGCGGATCGCCCGCGAAGCTGTCGACCGCCTTGTTCCACAGCACCGAGATCTTGGGGTGGCCCAGCAGCCGCTCCTGCAGGATCTTCTCGGCGCGCAGCGAATCGCGGCGGTGGACCAGCGTCACATCGTCCGAATGGTTGGTGAGGTAGAGCGCTTCCTCGACCGCGGTGTTGCCGCCGCCGATCACCGCGACCTTCTTGCCGCGGTAGAAGAAGCCGTCGCAGGTGGCGCAGGCCGAGACGCCCTTGCCGCCCAGCTCCTGCTCGCCCGGCACGCCCAGCCATTTGGCCTGCGCCCCGGTGGCGATCACCAGCGCGTCGCCGATATATTCGTCGCCGCTGTCGCCCACCGCGCGGAAGGGCGAGCCGCCCGCCAGATCGACCTCGACGATGGTGTCCCACATCATCCTGGTGCCGACATGCTCGGCCTGCGCCTTCATCTCCTCCATCAGCCAGGGGCCCTGGACCACGTCGCGGAAGCCGGGATAGTTCTCGACATCGGTGGTGATGGTCAGCTGGCCGCCGGGCTGGAGCCCCTGCACCACGATCGGCTCCATCATCGCGCGCGCGCCGTAGATCGCGGCGGAATAGCCCGCCGGGCCGGAGCCGATGATGAGCAGTTTGGTGCGATGGGTGGCCATGGGAAATCTCTCGGGATCGTGTTCGTGAAGGGCTTTGGAGCGGCTATATGGGGAGCGGATGCGCGGCTGTCACGCCACCAGCCGCGCGTGAAGCCGCTCGCGCATCGCTTCGTCCACACCTATGACCCGTTCCAGATAGGCGTCGAGCGAACCGTGCTCGCGCGCGACCTCGTCGCGGTAGGTGGCCAGATAGTCCTCGTGAACCTCGAGCAGCGCCCGGATCGCGGGTTCCTCGAGCTTGCGGCCCAGCCGCTGCTCGATCCCGGGGATCGACTGCTCGCGCAGCACCGATAGCGTGGGTGCGTCATTGGTGCGCAGGAATTCGGCGAGCTGATCCTCCTCGCTGGCGCCCAGCGCATGGAGCAGCAGCATCGCCGCGACCCCGGTGCGGTCCTTGCCCGCGAAGCAATGCACCAGGCTGGCGCCCTCGCGCTCGTCCAGCGCGCGGAAATAGCGCCCGAACATGTCGATCATCGCCGGATTGCGCGGCATGCGGGTGTAGACCGCGATCATCCGCTGGTGGGCGTATTGCGCGGTCGTCGTTTCCGCATCCACATCCATGTGCGGCGGGCTGGAGCTGGTTTCGCCCTCGTAGAAGATCACCTCGCCATCGAAGCCCTCGACCCGGCGGCAGGGGTTGCGCTCGCGCTCGGAAGTTCCGCGCGGATCGATAACGGTGCGGATATCGAGTTCGGCGATGGCGGCGAGATCGGCATCGCTGGCGCCGACATGCTGGCCCGAGCGGTACAGCAGCCCGGTGCGGACATGCCCTCCGCCCGAAACCGACCAGCCGCCGTAGTCACGGAAATTGTGGATGCCCTGGGTGGGGACGAAGGGTTCTCGAATCATGCGCGGCAGCGTGGCAGCAGGCAGGGCGGGCAACAAGTCCAGTCTAGGCAAGCACGACCTATTCGCTGATGTCCGACTCGGCGGGCACGAGGATCAGCGTCTGGTCTTCCACCCGCCAGCCCGACAGCCGCGACAGCACGTTCATGCCCAGCACATTGGTTCGGCCCAGATTGGGGGCGATCACGACATCGATTCCGCTCGCCTCGACATTGCCGAAGCTGAGCGTGTCGGCGGTGGATATCTGCGCGCTGACCGCACCATTGGCGGTGGTGATACGCACCGGGATGCCGCCGGTACGCGCAGCCAGACCGGCACGATCCGCCACCTCCTGCGAGACGGCGGTCACGGTGGCGCCGGTATCGACCAGGAAATTGGCGGGCACGCCGTTGAGCCGCGCCTCGAGCCAGTAATGGCCATCGGGCGACAGCGGCACCCGCGTCTCGCCGCCCTCGACCACCTGCTCCGGCAGGCCGAGCTGCGGCACCGCCAGATCGATCCGCGAATCGAAGCGCGACAGCTGCAGCACCACGGTGATAAGGATCGCGCCCAGCATCAGCGTGCTCAGCGTGCGGACCACGCGCCCCGCAGCCATCCGGCGATGCACCATCACCGCGCCGATCCAGCCACCGACCATCGCCACGATGGCGGCTATCAGCAGTTCGAAACGCGGGATCGAGCGCACGATGTCAGCGGTCGCATCGAAGGCGGGGGCGAAAGCGGAAGCGAAGTCCATCACCGCGATATAGGAACGCGACCCCTGCGGGTCCATGAACCGCGGCGGATTGTCGCGCTGGCGTGCAGGGTCACCCCAAATGGGCAATCATGCGATCGGCCAGTTCACGCCCGGAAACCCACGCGCTTTCGACCCGCGGCGCGAGCAGCCAGTCGCCCACCAGCCCCAGCCGCAAGGACGGATCCCACAGCGCGGGCTCTCCCGCGACCGGTTGCGCTCTGGCATAGAGCCAGCGATGCGCGGCTGCGTAGGTCCGCGCGACCGGGGCGACAGCATTCTCGGTAAAGAAAGCCGCGAGCAGCTTTGCGGCAATTGCGTCGGGAGCTTGGTCGAGCCGATCTCGCGTCCATCGCGGCGACGCCTGAAGAACCCAGCTCTCGCTGCCGCTGCGCCCCGGCTTGGCACCGTCACGCGCCGCCCAAGCCACGGAATCGCCCGTGGCGAGCGTATCGGGCAGCGGCAGAGGCTGCGCGAAACAGGCCATCACCGTCCAGCAGGGCTCCGAGACCGTCCGCTCGGCGCGATCGCCGAACTGCGGCGAAAAGCCCGCGACCAGCGGCCCCGCCTGCTCGGCCGGAACCGCGACGACGACGGTGGAATGGCTTTCCAGCAACCCCTCGCCATGCAGCATCCACTCACCCGCG
>JAHJWA010000118.1 GCA_018828205.1 Alphaproteobacteria bacterium | reverse complement strand
GCGCTGCCGCTGACCGCTTCGATCAGCTATGCCGAGACGATCGCGCCCGCGCCTCAGGCTGTGCCCGATGCGCCGGAGGCTCCGGCCGTGCCCGGCGCACCGGCCGCGCCGCCGCCCCCGGCAGCGCCGCCTGCCCCCGAGGCTCCCGATTTCGACGCGGAACTCGTCGAAGCCGAACGCGCCATCAGGGAATCGCAGCGCGAGTTCGAAAAGGCCGAACGGGAAATGGATCGGACCGAGCGCAAGATCCGCAGTTTCCAACGCGATGTCGAAAGCGGCGATGCCCGGCGCATTGCGCAGCACCGTATCGAGTGGAACGGCAAGGATTGGAGCGACATGTCTCCCGCCGAGCGCGAAGGTTTCGAGAAGGAAATGAAGCAACTCAGGGCAAAGCTGGGAGAGGGGGGCGAGTTGCGGCTCGAGATGGAACAGCTGCGGCGCGAGCTGGGACAGAACGGTGAAATCCAGCGCGAGATCCGGATGGCGGTCGCCGAGGCGCGAAACGCCCGCGCAACCGCGCTGGCGCAGGCACCCCGCGTCGTCATGGAATGCAAGGACAGGGAAAATTACGTCACGACCGAGCAGCATGCCAACGGTCAGGTGACGATGTTCGTGTGCGAAGCCAATGCCCAAAAGCTCGCCCTGAGTGCCTTGCAAACCGCCCGTTCGACGATCGCTTCCGAACGCAATCTGACGGGTGCGCAACGTGCCGAAGCCTTGCGGTCCATCGACCAGGAAATCGCCGACCTCAGAGACTGAGGCGCCACCCTTCGAGCGCTCAGCCGACCTGCGTGATCGCGTCGCAAGCGCGGTCGTCGCCCTCGAGCCCCAGCCGCAGCGCCTGCATGCGCTGCGCGCTGGTGCCGTGGGTGAAGCTTTCCGGATTGGCGCGGCCCTGGGTGAGCGTGTCGTCGCCGATCGCGCTGGCGGCGCTCATCCCGGCCTCGATATCGCCCGGTTCGATCAGATTGCGGTTGAGCCCGGCCCAGACCCCGGCGTAGCAATCCGCCTGCAGTTCCATCAGCACCTGAAGCCGGTTGGCGTTGCCCGGGCTCTGCTGCTGGGCGCTGCGGATCTGGCCGGATATCCCGGTGAGCGTCTGGATGTGGTGGCCGTATTCATGCGCGACGACATAATAGCGCGCAAAGGCCCCGGTATCGCCCGCCATTCGCGCCAGCTCGTCGTAGAAGCCGGTGTCGATATAGATCGTCTGCTCGGCCGGGCAGTAGAAGGGGCCCCTCCCCGTCGTCGCCGCGCCGCAGCCGGTGTCGAACCGGCCGCTCGAGGGAAAGCGCAGGACAGGATCCACGAATTCGACATTCTGCTCGGCGAAGACCCGCGACCAGGTCTGGTTGAGCGATTGCAGCGCGTTGCAGGTTTCGGTGGCATAGGCGTTGGAGGTGCACAGCGCCTGCTCGTTCTCGTCCGACGGAGCCTCGATCGCGGTGTCCTGCTGCATCCCCTCGACGGTGGCGGCGGTCTGCATCGGGTCGAGCCCGAAGACGAAATAGCCCAGCGCCGCCAGCACGATGGTGCCGCAGCCGAGCCCGCCCGCCTTGCCGCCCGGCATCCCGCCCCCGGTGCTGCCGACGCGGATATTGCCGGTGTTGAACGGATTGAGCCGCATATCGAAATCCCCCTGATGGTCGCCGCTGGACAGCGCGCTCCGCTTGCGCGATGCGGCGTGAAGCACCGATCAACGCTTGGAGGCCGAATTGTTTCTCGCAGGTAAACGCGCGCTCGTCACCGGATCGACCTCGGGCATCGGTCTCGCCATCGCCCGGGCGCTGCATGGAGAGGGCGCGGCAATCGTCCTCAACGGCTTCGGCGAGGCGAGCGAGATCGCGGCCTTGTGCGAGGAACTGGGTGCCAGCCACTCGGGCGCCGATCTCACCGATACCGCGCAGATCGAGACGATGATGGAAGAGGCGGGGCCGATCGACATCCTCGTCAACAACGCCGGGATGCAGCATGTCGCCCCGTTCGAGGATTTCCCGGTCGCAAAATGGGAGACGATCCTCGCGCTCAATCTGAGCGCGGCGTTCCACACCGTCAGGCTCGCGGTCCCGGCGATGAAGGCCAGGGGCTGGGGGCGGATCATCAACACCGCCAGCGCGCATTCCAAGACCGCGTCGCCCTTCAAGAGCGCCTATGTCGCCGCCAAGCACGGGCTCGACGGGCTGACCAAGACGGTGGCGCTCGAACTCGCGCCGCACGGCGTGACCGCCAATTGCATCAGCCCCGGCTATGTCTGGACCCCGCTGGTCGAGAACCAGATCCCCGACACGATGGCGGCGCGCGGGTTGACCCGCGATCAGGTCGTCGAGGACGTGCTGCTGGTCAAGCAGGCGACCAAGAAATTCGTCCAGCCGGAGGAAGTCGGCGCGCTGGCGGTGTTCCTGTGCCGCGACGAGGCGCAGAACGTCACCGGCGCGAACTGGAGCATGGATGGTGGCTGGACGGCGGGGTGAGTTGCAACACAAGCCGTGCTGAAAAGATATTAGAGCGCAGCGCCGACGCCCTTTGTATGGCCGACCGCCAGAGGCAAAGCGGCCTGCATCGCGTCTGCTGGCACTTGGAGGCGCACGCGAGCGACGATGAGGCTGATGACCGGCACGCCGAGATGCTTGCGCTTTTGGACGGTATCGGGCCTGAACTGCTTAAGGGCGCCGCCTTCGAAACCGGACACGCGAACGCAGAAATCTGGGACGAGCATTTCCCGTCTCAAGAATGGCTGGAAGTGCGTATCCAGGAAATTGCGCAAATAGCGGATGGCTTGAAACTCTTGCTCGAAGCGTGGTCCTACGAGCCTAGGGTAATGCGGCGGGGAGCGGCCATCCCGCAAGTGTGGTTTGATCCGGAAGATGACGATCTACCCTGACTGCGCAGTCGCCCCCCTAGCGCCCCCGGCAAACCGTCGTTACATGGGCCGCCACCTCCCCTCCCGCAGGCGATTCTCACCGTGGCACATTTCGACATCCCCCTCGGCCTGACCTTCGACGACGTGCTGC
>JAHJWA010000117.1 GCA_018828205.1 Alphaproteobacteria bacterium | reverse complement strand
GGCGCGCGCACGCAGCGCCTGCTGACGCGCCAGCTCGAGCGCCGCGCGCGCCTGCGGCGCGTCCTCGAAGCGCGCGGCGGGTTGCGCCTGCCCGCGCCCGTCGGCGCCCAGCCTCAGGCCCAGCGCGACAAAGCCCAGCAGCAAGGCGGCAAGAAAGCGCGTCATGACGTCACTTTAGCCGCGAGATCAGACACGGTGATAGGGGTGACCGGCAATGATCGTGGTGGCGCGATAGAGCTGTTCGGCGAGCATCGCGCGCGCCAGCAGGTGCGGCCAGGTCGCCTTGCCGAAAGCGAGCAGCAGATCCGCCTCGGCGCGCTCCTCCGGGGAATGGCCGTCGGCAGCGCCCAGCACGAAGCGCGCCTCGCGGATGCCGTCGTCGCGCCAGCGCTCGAGAATGGCGGCGAATTGCTCCGAGCCCAGATCGCGGCCGCGTTCGTCGAGCAGCACGGTGCGGCTCGGCGTCGCCGGTTCCGGAATGCGTCCGCCGCTCTCGGGCAGTTCGGTAAAGCGCGCCGGCCAGGTCAGCCGCTTTTCATAGCGGGCGACCAGCTCGGCCTCGGGACTGCGGCCCAATTTGCCGCGCGCGATCACATGGAGCAGCACGGCCGCGGTCCCGGCGCAGAAGCGGGCTTACGCCGTGCCGGCGGTGGTGGCGGCAACCGGCGGCGCGTCGCCGAAGGCCCACATCCGCTCCAGATTGTAGAAGCTGCGGACCTCGGGGCGGAACAGGTGGACGACGATATCGCCGGCATCGAGCAGCACCCAGTCACCCGCCGGCAGACCCTCGAGCTTGACCGGACCGAACCCGGCCTTCTTGATCTTCTCGGCCAGTTTCTGGGCGATCGAGGCGACCTGACGCGTCGAGCGACCCGAGGCGATCACCATGTGATCGGCGATCGAGCTTTTGCCTTCGAGATCGATGGTCACGACCTCCTGGGCCTGATCGTCGTCGAGATGCTGCAGGACGAGGTCGAGCAGCGGATCGGTGCCATCGCTATGCATCGAGGGAACCTGAGCGGTGTCGGCGGCTGCCGACAATGTTTGCGCCTGAGTCATCGGCGTGGATCGTGCTCCTGTAGGAAAAAAGAGAGGACATGAAGGACACAAGGCACGTCATCGTGCTTGTGTTTCCTCGTTCATGCCGGTCGGGGTTCCGCCTTCGGGGTCGATTCGGACGACACGATCGGCGATCAGCCGGCGCGTCACCTGGTCGCGCAACGATCGCGAACCGAAGCGTTCAACCCAGTCGGGATCGGTACGGCGGATCGCCGTGGCCGAGCTGTCGTCCGGATCGAAACGCAGAATCACCAGAGCCGGCGCACTCCAATCGTCCCCTCTTGCAAGACTGGTCGCGGAAACGGAAAAGCGCCGCAGCCAGGCCATCGCGGGGCTCGCGAGGGCAGCGCCATCATAGCCGGGTCGGGCGATCACCGCAATCGGCATGCTGCGGGCGACGCCGCGCCAGTCGCGCCAGCGGTGGAATTGCGCCAGATTGTCGGAGCCCATCAGCCAGCAGAAATCGATCTTGCGATAGCGGCGGCGAAGCGCGGCGAGCGTGTCCACGGTGTATCTGGTAGCGAGCTGGCGTTCGATCGCGGTCACCCGGATCGGTGCCCGGCGCGCCTGCAGCCTGGCCGATTCGAACCGCGCTGCGAGCGGCGCCATCCCCTCGCTGGGCTTGAGCGGATTGCCGGGCGAGACCAGCCACCAGACCTCGTCGAGACCCAGCGCCTCGCGCGCGAACAGCGAGATGCGGCGGTGCCCGCCATGCGCGGGGTTGAAGCTGCCGCCCAGCAGCCCGACGCGCTTCGGGGCCAGCGACCGTGCGCTCACCGAAGCATCCGCAAGGCCGCAGGACCGCATGGCCGACAAGGGGAGAGATGGGGAAGGAGGGGCATGCGAATCGGGTAGCAGGGCGATTCGGCGCTGTCAGCTTGCCGTGCGAAAGACGAATTGAGGGGGAATCGTACATCCGGGAAAACGCGAGGAGACGTTTCGTTCCCGCAAATCGCGCAAAAATTCGCTGCCGGTCAACCGTTCATCCCGCCACTCTTTCGCTTTGACCATTTCTGCGGGCTCAGATTCGCACG
>JAHJWA010000116.1 GCA_018828205.1 Alphaproteobacteria bacterium | reverse complement strand
GCGCCCGGAAGGATTCGAACCTCCGGCCACCTGATTCGTAGTCAGGTACTCTATCCAGCTGAGCTACGGGCGCACTCGAGGTGGGCCACATAGGCAGGTGCTTTGTGCTTGGCAATCCCAATCGGGGTTCGGGAGAGGATTTATTCCCCGCCCCCCCTGGATACAGCGCATCAGCCGCGCCGATCCGCGCGATCGAGCAACCGGCAAAGCTGCGCCAGCAGCGCCCGGTCGAGCGGAGGTTTGTCCAGCAGGGCGGCTTGCTGCGGTGTAAACCACGCAATCTCGCCGCCTTCGAGCGCCTGCGGTACGCCCGACCACAAGCGGCAGGTGTAAAGCATGATGACGATCGGGGGTTCGCCGTCGCCTTCCCCGGTCTGGGCGAAGCCGGCGGGCTCGAGATCGCGCGCCCGGAGCGCGACGCCCAGTTCTTCGGCGATCTCGCGAACCAGCGCATTTGCGGGGGTCTCGCCGCTCTCGACCTTGCCGCCAGGGTACTCCCACAGACCGCCATGATGCTTTCCGGCCGGCCGCTTGTGCATCAGCCAGCGACCCCGATCATCGATCAACACGACCGCCACCACCGCCAGCCATGTCGGATTTTCTTCCACTTCCATCGCGTGTTTCAACCTTTTTTTAACCGCGTCCGCCTAGACGCGTTGCTGTCAGTTGCCGTGGTTGCGAGTGGGGAAACAACGGAATGCGCCAGTTTCTGCGATTGCTCGCCCGCGAGACCGAGGGTGCCACCGCGGTCGAATACGGACTGATACTTGCCCTGATCTTTCTGGCGATGGTCGGCGCCGTCCAGGCCTTCGGGGTCACCGCGATCTCGATGTGGACCACGATTGCCGAAAACGTCACCGGCGCGGGCAAGGATTAAGGACCAGTCGTATCGCTCGAATTAACGTTTTTTCAACCTCTCGCGCCGACACTGCAATATGCCAGCTCCCGTTGAAATTTCGGGAGAGGGTCGGGAATTGAAGACCAAACCAGGAGACGACCAATGAAATTTCTCAAGAAGCTGCGTCACAACGAAGAAGGCGCCACCGCCATCGAATACGGCCTGATCGCGGCACTGATTGCCGTCGCGGCCATCACCGCCATGGGCGCCCTCGGCGACCAGCTGAGCACGACCTTCGACAAGGTCAAGACCGAGATGGAAACGACTTGAGCTGAAGCACCCTCATCGGGTAACAAGATCATGGCGGCGGGCAAGTCCCGCCGCCATTTTTGTATGAGAAGAGCGCACTCGAGTTTGTGAGGATCGACCGGCTCGTGGCACCTGCACCTCTTAGAAAGTGTGGCATTCTCAATGGAGGGCTAGCCCTCTTTTTCATAGCGTCTTCGGTACCATTCTATGCTGCGTTCAGCTTTGAGGGTACCGTCGAGATTTCCGTCTCGCGCTGGCTGGCGCTCTATCTGGTCGCTGCCGAAATGGTGGTCGTCGGGCTTGCCGCTGTTTCAGGCTGGCGTCCGGCGACCGAGTGGAAGGAGCTTCCCGGTCACATCCGCATGGCAGTCACACTGTGGCTCGCTGTCGCCAGCGTTGCGACGGCGTTCTCGTCGCATTTCGCCTACTCTGCCATCTTCCAGCTATTCTGGATAGTTCACGGGCTGTTCGCCTGGGCGTTGTGCGCCATGCTGAGGACGAAGTGGCGAGGCATTCGCGAATCTTTGCTCGTTTATTTTTCATTCGGCCTGCTCCTGCACTCGGCGGGAGTGTATTTCGTCGCATGGATTCTGCTTGGGCCAAGCGTTGACGAATGGCAAAGATACAGCTTCGGAACCACGAACCCTCGGCTCTATGTGTTTTATGCGGCCGCGCTTCTCGGACTTGGCCTGGGTTTTCTCGTTTCCGCCCGCAACCGAGCCACTTTGCTGCTGGCAGTGATCCTGACCTTCGCCGCCTATCATCTTTTCGCGTGGGCAGGAGGAAGAGCATCTTTTGGAACTTCGCTGCTCTTGCCGGTTCTGGTGGCGGCATTGGCCCCGACACAATGGAAAAGGTTGGCATCGGTAGCCATCCCGGGAGCATTGCTGATGTTCCCCTTGTCGCTGCTTACCGCACCAACCCATCCATTCTACGGGTTCAAATCCGTTCTCGGGCGCATCGGTGGTGACGCGATCGATAACGAATATACGTCAGGGCGCTTCGAGATCTGGGAGAAAATGCTAACCCAAGCCATGGAGAAGCCGTTGTTCGGTCACGGCCAGATCGGAACGCTCGATCTCTTCGACGAATTCTCGGTCGGCAGGGCACTGAACGCCCATAACTTCTTCGTTCACATCGTGCACGCCTGGGGGCTGCTGGGACTGGTGGTCTTTGCCGTTGGCTTGCTGCCGTTCGTTCCGACGATTCGCGCGAGGCTCGATG
>JAHJWA010000115.1 GCA_018828205.1 Alphaproteobacteria bacterium | reverse complement strand
GATCATCCGCGCCATTTCGTCGTGCCCATAGCCCCCGCCGCGGCCGTCGTCGGGCTCGAAGCAGGCGCCGCTCACATTCTCGCCCCCCGGCGCCAGCGCCAGCAGGCATTCGGCCAAATCGTCGACATGGATCAGCGAGGTCCGGCCGCGCGGAGGCAGCGGCACCACGCCGAGCCTGGCCGAGCGGAACAGCTCGAACATGTCGCGGTCGCGCGGGCCGTAGACCGCCGGCGGACGAACCACGGTCCAGTCGACCCCGCTGGCGGTCACATGCTCCTCCGCGTGTGCCTTCGAGGCGCCATAGGCGGAGAGCGCGGGTTCGCGCGCGGAGAGCGAGGAGACGAAGATGAACCGCCCCGCCCCCGCATGGCGCGCGGCATCGAGCAGAGCGGACGTGCCCGCGACATTGGCCTGTTCGAACTGCCGCGGATCGGGGGTGTTGGTGAGGCCCGCGACATGGATCAGCGCACGCGCGCCCGCGACCAGTTCGTTGAGCGCATCACGGTCGGAAAGCCCGCCTTGGACCCATTCGACGCCGTCACGCTTGTCCTGCGGCCGCCGGGTCAGCGCACGCAGCGGCACCCGCGCCCGCGCTGCGGCATCGAGCAGCGCCTGGCCGACGAAACCGGTCGCGCCGGTGACCGCAATCGTCATGCCCGCACCATGTGATCGCGGTGGACCACGGCGGCGCGCGGCGCATAGCCCAGCCGCTGGGCCTGTTCGGCCTCGCGCAGCCCCAGGATCGCGCGGCATTCGTGGCTGGAATATTCGACCAGCCCCTGTCCGAGCCGCTCGCCCTTCGGCCCATGGATCGCCACCAGATCGCCGCGTGCAAACTCGCCCGCGACATCGGCCAGCCCGGCGGCGAGCAGGCTTGCGCCCTCGCCCAGCGCCGCGACGCAGCCCTGATCGACGCTCAGCACCCCGGCGATCGCCAGCCGTCCGCCGAGCCAGGCCTTGCGCGCGCCCTCGTCGCGCTGCGGCAGGAACAGCGTTCCGCGCCCCGTCTCCAGCGCCTTGCACAGCGGTGCGGGGTGCGTCCCGTTGACGATCGCCAGCGCGATGCCCGCGCGCTCGGCGATCCGCGCCGCCTCGATCTTGGCGAGCATGCCTCCGCGACCCAGACCCGAGCCCGAAACCTCGGATGCCATGGCGACGATCTCGGGGGTCACGCCGTCGACCCGCTCGATCAGCGCCGCCCCGGCTTCGCGCGGATGGCGGTCGTAGAGCCCGTCGACGTCGGACAGCAGCACCACGGCGTCGGCGCGGGCGGCCTGCGCCACCCGCGCCGCGAGCCGATCATTGTCGCCGAAACGGATTTCCTCGGTCGCGACGCTGTCGTTCTCGTTGATCACCGGGAGAGCGCCGTGTTCGATCAGCCGCGCGAGCGTGGCCGAGGCGTTGAGGTAGCGGCGGCGGTCTTCGAGATCGCCCAGAGTCACCAGCAATTGCGCGGCGATGATGCCGTGGCGGCCGAGCGCTTCGGACCACAGCCGGGCCAGCTCGACCTGCCCGACAGAGGCGGCGGCCTGCGCATCGGCAAGGCTTCCGCGCCCGCCGCTGGCGAGCCCGAGCCGCGCCGCGCCCAGCGCGATCGCACCCGAGCTGACGACCAGGATCTCGGTGTGTTCGCGCAGCGCCGCCAGTTCGCCCGCCAGCGAGCCCAGCCATTCGGCGCGCGGCCTGCCGTCTTCGATCAGCAGCGCCGAGCCGATCTTGACGACCAGCCTACGCGCACGACGCAAGTCCGAGAGATGGACGATCTCCATCGCCGGCGAAGCTAGCGAAAGCCCGTCAGATCGGCGACCAGACGATCTGGTCCGCCGCATCGGTATCCTCGACTGCCGCGGCCTTGGTCTCGGTCGTGGTGCGGTCGGGGAGATAGCTCAGCACCTCGTCGAGCAGCGCCTCGATCCCGGCTCCGGTCGCGCCCGAGACGTTGAACACCCGCACCGCGCCCGCTTCGCGCAGTTCGGCGGCGAAGCCTTCGGCCAGCTCGTCGTCGGCGAGATCGATCTTGTTGAGCGCGATCAGCTGCGGCTTGTCCGCCAACCCGGCGCCATAGGCCTCGAGCTCGGCCTGGACGGTCTGCATCGCCGCGGCGGGATCGTCGCCCGAGATGTCGACCAGATGGATCAGCACCCGGCAGCGTTCGATATGGCCCAGGAAGCGATCCCCGATCCCGGCGCCATCGGCGGCGCCCTCGATCAGGCCAGGAATATCCGCGAGCACGAATTCGCGCGCGCGGTGGCGCACGACGCCGAGCTTGGGCACCAGCGTGGTGAAGGCGTAATGGCCGACCTTGGCGTTGGCGTTGGAGACCTGATTGATGAAGGTCGACTTGCCCGCATTGGGAAGCCCCAGCATGCCGACATCGGCGAGCAGCTTGAGCCGCAGCCAGACCCACATCTCCTGCCCCGGAATGCCGGGCTGGTGCTGGCGCGGGGCGCGGTTGGTCGAGGTCTTGTAGCTGGCGTTGCCGCGCCCCCCGATCCCGCCCTCGAGGAAGACGACCCGCTGGCCGACCTCGGTGAAGTCGGCGAGGACCTCCTCCTTGTCCTCGGACAGGATCTGCGTGCCGACCGGGACCGGGATCACCAGATCGTCGGCGCCGGCGCCGGTGCGGTCCTTGCCCATGCCGTGGGTGCCGCGCGCGGCTTTGAAATGCTGCGAATAGCGAAAGTCGATCAGCGTGTTGAGACCCTGGACCGCCTCGAAGACGATATCGCCGCCCTTGCCGCCATTGCCGCCGTCGGGGCCGCCGTATTCGACGTATTTCTCGCGCCGGAAACTGACCGCGCCGGGTCCACCGCCGCCCGATTTGAGATAGATCTTGGCCTGGTCGAGAAAATGCATCGTCGTTTGCCTCTGTGGCAGCGCTAGAACGGACCCCGAAGGTCCGCAAGGGCGAGCGGGCGCTCGCAAACCGAAGACAATGCGGACGCCGCAGCTGGTGCGGGACGAAAACGAGCGTGTTTTCGGGTGAAATCAAGGACCTGGTGGAGCCGAGCGGGATCGAACCGCTGACCTCGTCATTGCGAACGACGCGCTCTCCCAACTGAGCTACGGCCCCGTTCCAGGTCGATCGCTCCGGCATCTTGACGAGGGTGTCCGGACGGGAGCGAGCGCGCGCCTTAGCGAAAGCGCACGCTCGTGCAAAGCCCTAAACGCCAGACCGTTACTCGCTCTCGGCGGGCTCGCCGTCCTGCACCTGCCCGTAACTGGAGCCCGGCGAGGACAGCGTCTCCTCGGGCAGGATGATCGGCCCCTGCGTGGGCAGCGGCTCGGAGGGCGGGACCGCATCCGAAGCGGGAACCGGGGTCGTCTCGATCGCGGTGGGCTCCTGGGCGCCAGTTCCCGGCACGAAAATCACGTCCTGCTCCGCGGTCGGGCTGGTTCCGCCCGGGGACCGGCTCGCCGCCGCAGCACCGCTCGATGCCGTGTCCGGCGCGTTGGCATTGGGAGTGCCGTAGAAGGTCGTGCGAACCTCCGGCACGCGCGGGCCGTAGCGCGCGTCCCAGGCGGCCAGATCGGTGCGATATTGCTCGTAGGCACGGAAGAAGGTCTCGAACTCGCGTTCGATACGCGGCAGCGCCTCCGCGGCGAAGATGTCGAGGTCCTCGACCTCGGGAGCCAGCGCCTCGGCGCTGACCACCAGCGCGATATCGCAGAACCGCGACTGCGCCGGGGGCAAGGCGAAGTAATTGTAGACCCGCGTCATATAGGAATCCTGCACGTCGCGATAACCTGGGCCGTATTCGGCGCGGAATTCGCTCGTGAGCGCGCGGTTCGTCGCCGACAGCTTGCTGGCGTAGCGATCGAGGAAGGACGTGTAGTTCGCCAGCAGGCCACCATGCTCTGTCGTCATGCAATTGAGCGCCGCGACGTTGAGCGCCGAGCGCAGGTTCCAGACGATCTGCGCCGTCGAGAGCCCGGTGTTGACCGTCTGGCGAACGCCATCGACGCCGACCATCGGAATGGTCATCACCGGGGTGGCGCCGCCCGGTGGCAGCGGCCGCGGCGGGATCACCTCGACCGGGGGAGGCGGCGGCGGCGGAGGCGGGGGAGGCGGCGGCGGCGGTGTCGCGCAGGCCGCGAGCGTGGCCAGTGCGGCGGCAACGGCGGCCAAGCGGATGTGAACTGTTCGTGCGCGGCGCATGGGCTGCGACCCTCCCTGATGCATTTCTGGCATGCTTGAATCTCTCGGCGCCTACAGTCCCTCGGATTGATGCAGGCTTAAGGCCTCGACCTTAACCGCCCGCGCCGCATATGAAAATGCCCGGGGCGCAATTAGCACCCCGGGCACGATCAGTTGAGTCCGTCCTGCGACGGAGCGAGCCGGATTACTCGCGGTTGACGCCCATGAAGCGCAGCAGGAACAGGAACATATTGATGAAGTCGAGATACAGACTCAGCGCACCCAGGATGATCGCCTTGCCGGCAAACTCGGTCCCGCGCAGATGCTCGTACTCGCGCTTGAGCCGCTGCGTGTCATAGGCCGTCAGACCGGCGAAGATCAGCACCCCGAGGAAGCTGACCGCCAGCTCGAGCATGCTCGACTGGAGGAAGATGTTGATCACCGACGCGATGATCAGGCCGATCACGCCCATGATCAGGAAGGTGCCGAAACCCGACAGGTCCTTCTTGGTGGTGTAGCCGAACAGGCTCAGACCCGCGAAGGCACCGGCGGTGGCGAAGAAGGTCGCAGCGATGCTCTCGCCGGTATAGACCAGCAGCAGCGAGCTCAGCGACAGACCCATCGCGATCGCGAAGCCCCAGAACATCGCCTGAAGCGTGCCGCGCGAGAATTTGTTCGCGCCGAAGCTCATCGCGAAGACGAAGCCGAGCGGCGCCAGCGCCACGACCCAGAACAGCAGGCCGCCCTGCGCCAGCGTGTAGGCAAAGCCCGAACGGGCGGTCAGCATCGCCACGATGCCGGTGAGCAGCACGCCCGATGCCATGTAGTTATAGATCGAAAGCATGTGCGAGCGCAGGCCCGCATCGAAGGTTTCGCGCCGGGCAACGGCGTCGCCAGCGCGCGGGACCGAGCTGAAGCCCGTCCGTCGCTGTTCAGTGTCGTTCCAATCGGCCATTTCTAATCCAACTCCTTTGTGCGGATATTTGCGCACGATGCGCCCCGCTCCATGGCGACAATATCGGCGTTGCGGCGGTGTTTTTCAAGGAAAACCGGAAGGGCGCCGGTCCAACAGGATTAACCCTTTTTCGCGCCCCTCGCCGCGATGCTAGGCCTCGCCGGCAGCGTCGACCATCGCCGCCTCGAGCGCATCGCGCGGACTCTTGCCGCCCCACAGCATGAACTGGAACGCCGGGTAGAAGCGGTCGCATTCGTCGACCGCGATCTCGATCAGCGCCTGCGCCTGAGCGAGGCTGAGCATGCCGTTGTCCGCCAGCAACGTTCCGTTGCGATAGAGCAGCACGCCGCCATTGGACCAGATGTCGAAATGGCCGAGCCAGAGCTGCTCGTTCACCAGCGTGGCCAATTCGTTCGCCGCCTGGCGATGCTCCTTGGCAACGCGGACGTCGGGCAGGCACAGCACCTGCAGGACATTGTCTTCCGCGCGCCAGATTCCCTTGACCTGATAGGTAGCCCAGCTGCCCTGAATCTCGCCGCTGATCTCGTCGCGAGTCGCCTCGCAGGGCCAGCCCCGCGCCTCGAACAGTGCTGTAAGCATCTCGATCGGCGCCGAATCCTCGTCCCCCTCGTAGCTTTCCACCGCTCTCACAGATTGCGTCCCATCCAGATCATGGATGGTAAATGCCGGAAGGCCACGATGCTTGGCAATCTGACGAGAGCTCGGTGCTGGGGAGAACCGATTTCGTCTGTGCAAACGCTGTGCACAAGCGTTGTCGGCCTCAGTCGAGCGTCTCGATTTCCTGACCCCGGGGGCTGGCAAAGGTAAACGCGTCGATCCCCATCGCCTTCAGCTGGGTGACGATTTCGCGCGCGTCGCCGGCGCTGGGATAGGGGCCGGCCAGCAGGCGGTTTGCCTCGACCCAGGGCGTCACGAAGGGCCCCTTCCCATCGAGCAGCGACTTCGCATTGCGAGAGATGCGCCGCCAGTCGAATTTGAGCGCGTCACGATCGCGACCGGTGGCGACCTGCACCCAATGGCGCGCGGGATGCACCGGCGGGGGCGGCGGCTTGCGTTCGGGCGCGGGCGGCGGAGCGGCCCGCTCGCGCGGCGGTTGGATGGCGGTGACATCGACCGCCCCGAGCACCGCTCTGGGGGGCGCCGCCGGTATCGCTTCGAACTCGGCAAAGACATCCTCGAGGCTGCCGGCCGGCAGCGGCCCGCGATCGGGCGCAAGGACCGGTGCCGGCTCCCCCGCCCCCGCGGTGGACGCGGGCAGATCGAACGCTTCGATGCGCTCCTCGCGTCCGATGGCCGGTCCCTGGACAGGTGCGACGGTCGCGCTCGGCGGCGGGGCCTCGGTCGGCACTGCGATCGCTCGCTGTGCTGGAGCAGGAGCAGGAGCAGCCGCAGGGGCGGGCCTCGGCGCTTGAGCGGGCGCCGGTGTTGGGGTGATTGCCGGGGTTGGAGCGGGTGCGGGCGCCGGAGTGGTCTGAGCCTGCGACGATCGGGCCCGCGCGCGCGACATCGGATCGAGCCCGGCCAGGGCCTGGCGCTCGCCGCGTTCGGCCTGCCGCCGTTCCGCGCGGGTCGGTTGCCGGGGAGCCGCAGCCGGAATGGCGGCGGCCTGCGAGGGACGGTTGGAACCCATCACCGGGCCGCTCGGGGTCAGCGAGGCATCCGCCTGCCGGGAGATCGCGCTGCCCTGATCCGAATAGCCAGCAATCGCGGGCATATCGCGGCCGATGTCGCTGGCGCGGGGGAAGGTCCCGAGATTGGCGGCCGCGGCCTGCTGCGCCTTGGTGAGGCGTGCCATATAGCGCAGATAGGGCGTCATCCGCAGCGCCAGATCGGTCGGCATCAGCGCCTCGGCGATCGAGATCGCCTCGCGCTCGTCGCCCAGAATCGCCAGACCGAAGGCGCGGGTGCGGAACCCGGCGCGATCCTCGTCCTGCAATTGCCGCAGCAGGATCCGTTCGAATTCCGCCCGCTCTCCCGCGATCGCGAGGCTCAGCGCCAGACGGCGGCTGGTCGCGGGATCGTCATTGCGCGCCAGCGCGAGACGATAGAGCTCCTGCGCGCGCAGATTGTCGCCGACCAGATCGAAGGCGAGCCCGCGATCGGCGGCCATCTCGACAAGCGGGTAACCGGCAGTTTCGGCTTCGGCGAAGAAACGCAGAGCCTCGATGGCGCGCCCCTCGGCGAGGAAGACCCTGCCCAGGCCGGCCTTCATGCGCGCGTTCGCGGGAGAGAGGTCCTGCGCGCGCACGAAGAACCCCATCGCGGCGTCGCTGTCGCCCAGCACGATCGAGGCCTCGCCCGCTTCGAGCAGCGCATCGAGATCGGAGGGGCTCTGCGAGAGCCGCCGCAGCGCCTCGTTGAGATCCTCAGCTTCGGGCGGCGGCAGCGGCTGGACAATCTCGTTCTGCGCCGCGACCGCCTGCGGCAGTCCGGCGAGCACGAGTCCGCTCAAGGAGAGGCTCAGGGAAAAGCGGGCAAGCGATGGCAAGAATTGCGCTCCGTCGTTGCCGCGTCCGCCGCGGCGCGATGTTGCCCTGTTGCGACCCCGACCGTTCGGCGGCCGGGATCGTTTGCTGCCCCCGGGGTAACGCGCTCTACTGGTTGTTCTGGCGCCCGAGAAACCGCGGAATATTGAGCGCCGAACCGTTGTCCTCGTCCTCGTCCTCATCCTCCTGAGCGCGCGGGCTCGAGCCGCGCGAGAGGTTGGCCATGCGCTCGAACAGCGTGCTGCCCGCAGCGCCGCCGCCGGCCGCAGGTGCGTTGCCGCGGGCCGCCGGGGCCGGCGCCGAGGCAGGCTCCGGATCGCCAGAACCCGGCATCCGCCGGCGCGTGGGCTTGGAAGCCAGCGGGCTGTCGGTCGGTTCCATCTGATCGGCATCGAGCTCGAGTTCGTCCTGCGACGCGCCCGACGCGAAGGCGCCCGACCGTTCGCCCGCCGGGCGGCGGTCGTCGCGGTTGCCCTGCGCGGGCGACCGCGAAGCGCTGTCCGCGGGTGCCGGCGTGTGGGCGGGAGCGCTGCGCGCATCATCCTCGAAATCGTCGAAATCGTCGAATTCATCGTCGCTGTCGTTGCGCAGGCCGGCCAAGGGATCGACGATGTCGTCGACATCCTCGATATCGTCCTCGTCCGCGTCGGGATAGGAGACGCCGAAGCTCATCGCGCCGCCGGTGCGCGGAGCGCTCGAACCGCCCTGCTCGGCGGGTTCGTCGGACCCGGCGTATTCCGCTTCGGTCAGCTCCATCGGCTCGTCGTCGCCATAATCGGGCTGGTTCGAGTTGCGGGATACGCTGGCGTCATAGGATTCGGGCTCAGCCGAGAGGCCTTCGCTCAATTCGAAGGGTTCGCTCTCCTCGGCGCGGCGCGGCAAGTCGAGCGCGGGGCGCTGCGGCGGGCGCGATTCGCCCATCGAGAAGGGCCGGGTCTCGGAACGCGCGGGCGCGGAGGTCTGCGCGTGCTGGTCGATCCCCGTGGCGACCACCGAAACGCGGATCTTGCCGTCGAGGTCGGGGTTGAACGCCGAACCCCAGATGATGTTGGCGTCCTCGTCGACCAGTTCGCGAATGTGGTTCGCCGCTTCGTCGACTTCGAGCAGCTTCATGTCTTCGCCGCCGATGATCGAAATAATGACACCCTTGGCGCCGGCCATCGAAACGCCGTCGAGCAGCGGGTTGGCGATGGCGCGTTCGGCGGCCTCGAGCGCGCGGTTCTCGCCCTCGCCCTCGCCGGTACCCATCATCGCCTTGCCCATCTCGCTCATCACCGAACGCACGTCGGCGAAATCGAGATTGATGAGGCCGGGCATGACCATGAGGTCGGTAATCGAGCGGACGCCCTGCTGAAGCACCTCGTCGGCGAGCTCGAAGGCCTGCTTGAAGGTCGTCTCGGCCTTGGCCACCAGGAACAGGTTCTGGTTGGGAATGACGATGAGCGTATCGACGTGCTTCTGCAGCTCCTCGATGCCCGCCTCGGCGGCGCGCATCCGGCGTGTGCCCTCGAACAGGAACGGCTTGGTCACCACGCCGATGGTGAGCACACCCTTCTTGCGCGCGGCTTCGGCGATCACCGGCGCGGCGCCGGTGCCCGTGCCCCCGCCCATGCCAGCGGCGATGAAGCACATGTTCACGCCCTCGAGCGCGTGTTCGATTTCCTCGACGGTTTCCTCGGCGGCGGCCTTGCCAACTTCGGGACGCGCGCCGGCGCCGAGCCCGCCGGTGATGTCGGGGCCGAGCTGGATGCGCTTCTCGGCCGAAGCGGTGCTGAGCGCCTGCGCATCGGTGTTGGCGACGATGAAGTCGACGCCCTCGATCTGGGCCTGCATCATGTTGGCGATCGCATTGCCGCCCGCCCCGCCGACACCGACTACGGTGATCCGCGGGCGCAGATCGTCGGAAGATGCGGGTCCGATATTGATGCTCATCGAGGTTGGCTCCGGGGAAATCAGATATTTGAGAATGGTTCGTTACAGTTTGGCACAGTTTGATTCGACCATGCAAAGCATTAATCGGCTTTTCCACAAGGGTCGCGCGGTGTGGATCGCCGCTACGGCAGGCTCAGAAATACTCGCGAACCGCCTGGAACACGCGATTGACCAGTCCCATGCCGCGATAGCGCTTGGTGGGCTGGTAGCTGGGCCCAACTGAACGAATGTCGACCGGATCGTCGGCGGCATAGAGACACAGGCCTGCCAGCGTCGCGAAACCGGGGGTGGCGTGCGCCTCGGGAAGGCCCTGCAGCCGCGGTGGCTTCCCGATCCGGACCGGCCGGCCAAGCGCCGCCTGCATGAATTCGGCGATCCCGTGCAATTCCGCACCGCCGCCGGTCAGCACCACCTGCCCGCTGCGCGCACCGGAGAATCCCATCGTTTTGAGCGCCTTGTGGATCTCGCCCGTCAGGTTGGAGAGCCGCTCGGTCACCACCGCGACCAGTTCGGCGCGCGGGATGCGGTTGTGCTCGTCGGCGCCGCGCGCCAGCCGCCCGTCGGAGCCATCGTCGCCCGGCGCGTTGACCGGGATCATCTCGCGGTGGTCGGTCGGGCTGCTCATCGCCGAGCCCGAGACGCATTTGAGCCGCTCGGCCTGACCGCGGCGGATCCCGAAGCTGGACGCCAGCGCATCGGTGATGTCGTTAGAGCCGATCGGGATCGACGTGAGCCCCAGCAGCATCCCGGCGGCATGGACCGAGACATTGGTGACCTCGGCGCCGATCTCGATCAGCGCCACGCCCAGATCGCGCTCCTCGGGGCTCAGACATGCATAGGCGCTGGCGAGCGGGCTCGCGACCACCGCCTCGACCTCGAGATGCGCCATCTGCACAGCCTCGATCAGATTCTTGACCGGCGCACCCTCGGCCAGCGTGACGTGGATATCGACCCCCAGCGCCTCGGCATGCAGGCCCTGCGGGTTGGCGATGCCATGCGCGCCGTCGAGCGTGTAATGCGCCGGCTGAGCATGGAGAACCAT
>JAHJWA010000114.1 GCA_018828205.1 Alphaproteobacteria bacterium | reverse complement strand
CGACGACCCCCATCAGCCCTTCGCTGCGCGCAGGCAGTTTCTTGATCGGATGCGCGCGCCAGCCGCGCTCGGTCTGTTCGGTGCGCGCGAGGATCCGATCGCCGCGCTTCAGCGCGCCGTGCTTCTTGCTTTCCTTGACCAGCAACCGCTGCGGCTTGTCTTCGGCCTCGGGATCCTGACCTTCGGGCTCGGCGTAAAGCTCGCCATCCTCGATCGCGACGATCTTGAGCACGCTCACCTTGGGCAGATCGCCCGAGCGGTGATAGGCGGTGCGCTTGCCGTCGATCAGCCCGTCCTCGGCCATCTGCTTGAGGCGCTTCTTGAGCGCGATCTTTTCCTGGCCCTTCAATCCGAAGGCCTTGGCGATCTCGCGCTTGCCCGCTGGGCCCTCGGCACTCTGGATGAATTCGATGATCTCGGCCTGGGAGGGCATGCCGGCGGTGCGGCTCGTGGTGTCGGTTTTCTTATTCATGCCCTGCCATATGGGGTCGCGGCTAGTCGCTGTCATCCTCTTCGACAGCGACGGGCGCGAATTGCCCTGCCGGCACCGCGCTGGCGAACGGACTGCAGACACCATCCTGGGCGCAGGCGCTGACCCCGAAGAGCCAGTCGTCGCCGCGCAAATTGGCGACGTAGCTGAAGCGGCTTTCCTCCTGCGCAAGCGATCCCGATGGGGTCTGGTGGCTGACGACCGCGATGTCGGTGGACCAGGCGGGCTCGTCGGTGCGGCGCGCCATCACCACATAGCTTCGCGCGCCCTCGACCGGGTCCCATTCGAGCAGCGTATCGTTGCGCACCGCCGCATCGGCGCTGGGCGCGGGCGGCATCGGCGCGCGGGCCAGCCGGTCCGCGACTTCGATGTTGAGCCCGGTCACCCGCGCGAGATAGGCGAAATCCATTTCGTCCACCGTGTCGCCATAGGTCACCCCGTCCTCGACGCGCAGGTCCTGGTGCTGGTGATCGTAATCCTCGACCGAGACCGAGAAACGGATCGCTGGGTAGCCCGCCTCGAGGAAGGGGATCTGATCGCCGCCGCGGCCCATCCGGTCGGTGCGCCAGATCTGGCGGACCTGCATGCCCGCGGCATCGCGCTCGGCCACGCCGTCGACGAAGCGCGAGAGATTGCGCCCCGGACTGTCGTTTTCGCCGCCATTGCGGCGCTGGGCGGCGCGCAGCGCATCAGTGAGATCCGCGCGCGGGCCCTCGGAGAAGACGCGGACCACATCGGGCTCGCAATAGCCGTCGGAGCCGCAATTGGCGCCGACCATGTCGTTGTTGAGCACCGCCTTGATCGTCCAGCCCTGTTCGGCGGCGTAGTCGGCCAGCAGCCGCGCGCCGAGCAGACCCTGCTCTTCGCCCGCCAGTGCGGCGTAGACGATGGTCGAGGGGTACCGCCGCTGCGAGAGCAGCCGCGCCGCCTCGATCGCCAGCGCGACGCCCGAGGCATCGTCATTGGCGCCCGGAGCGTCGTCGGTGAAGTTCATGACATCAGAGACGCGGCTGTCGATATGGCCCTGGATGATGATGACCTCGTCGGGGCGCTCGGTCCCGCGCTGGATCGCGACCGCGTTGCGCAGCCGGGTCGGTGTCGGCACCCGAGGGCCTTCGACCACGGTCTCGGGCAGCACCACCTCGATGCAGCCGCCGCAATCGGTGGAGATCGCGCGGAAGCTGTCCGCCGCCCAATCGACCGCCGCGCCGATCCCGCGCTCGGGATTGTCCTGTTCGGACAGCGTATGGCGGGTTCCGAAGCCGACCAGGCTCTCGACATCGGCGCGCAGTCGTTCGTCGGAGACCCCGGCGGCGGGATCGTCCTGCGCCGCGAGCGGGACGGCCATGGGCAGAGCGAGGACCGCGGCGAGCAGGGCTGATTTTTTCATATGGCCCCGTGTCGTCCAATTCCCTCGATGGCGCAAGTCAGTAGGCGCGCGCCAGCAGCACCCGCTCGACCGCGGGTTCGCCGGTGAAGATGCAGCGCCCGTCGGCGGGCAGCGCGTCGATCGGCACGTTGCGCACGGTCAGCTTGAGCGCTTTCAACCGCTCGACCACCGCATCGAGCGCGGGGCCGGTCGGCTTGGACCATTGCACCTCGAGCCAGCCGGGATAGCGCTGGTCCTCGGCGAAATGCGCCTCGACCGTGTCCATTCCACTGACGTTGCGGGTGATGTTCGCCTCGCGGCGCTCGCTGGCTTCGGACAGCAGCCCGGCCTGGATTTCGGCGAGCGTGCCGGCGATCGATTGCGCGAGCGCCTCGCGCGCGGGGTTTGCGAAGGCGGGCTTGCCGCTGGCGGCGTCCCACAGCCGATCGCGGCGCAGCAACGAGACCACGCCCTGTTCCATATCGCGCCCGCCGACCTCGACGATCACCGGCGCGCCCTTGCGCACCCAGTCCCAGCGCTTGGCCGCGGCCTTGCCGGGCTTGGTGTCGAGCAGGACGCGCAACGGTTCGCCGAAGGCGCGGTCGGCGGCCAGCATGGCGCGCAATTCCTCGCAATAGGCGAGCAGCGCCTCGTCCTCGGGCTTGTCGCGCAGCATCGGCAGGATCACCACCTGCCAGGGTGCGACCTGCGGCGGCACGCGGAGCCCGTCGTCGTCGCCATGGGTCATAATGATCGCCCCCACCATGCGGGTCGAGACGCCCCAGCTGGTGGTGTGGCAATAGGTCTGGCCGCCATCCTTGTCCTGGAACTGGATGCCGCTCGCGCGGGCGAAATTCTCGCCGAGATAATGGCTGGTTCCCGCCTGCAGCGCCTTGCCGTCCTGCATCATCGCCTCGATCGACCAGGTCTCGACCGCGCCGGGGAAGCGCTCGTTCTCGGGCTTCTCGCCGGCGATCACCGGGAGCGCGAGATCCTCCTCGGCGAAA
This sequence comes from Alphaproteobacteria bacterium, assembly GCA_018828205.1. GTDB lineage: Bacteria > Pseudomonadota > Alphaproteobacteria > Sphingomonadales > Sphingomonadaceae > Qipengyuania. The sequence continues at coordinate 11,430 of JAHJWA010000114.1, read as the reverse complement.
GCGCGGTAGACCTCGAGCATCCTCAAGGTGTGCTCGCGCGCCTCGACCTCGTCGGCATGCGCCGTGTGGCCTTCCTGCCAGAGGAACTCGCTGGTGCGCAGGAACATGCGGGTGCGCATTTCCCAGCGGACCACATTGGCCCATTGGTTGAGCTTCAGGGGCAGATCGCGCCAGCTGCGAATCCAGCGTGCCATGGCATCGCCGAAGATGGTCTCCGAGGTCGGACGGACCACCAGCGGTTCTTCGAGCTTCGCATCCGGATCGGGGACCAGCCCGCCGTCCTTGCCGGCGATCAGCCGGTGGTGGGTGACCACCGCCATTTCCTTGGCGAAGCCCTCGACATGCTCGGCCTCGCGCTCGAAATTGGCCAGCGGGATGAACAGCGGGAAATAGACGTTGTCGTGGCCCTGCGCCTTGATGCGGTCGTCGAGCAGCCGCTGCATCCGCTCCCAAATGCCGAAGCCCCAGGGCTTGATCACCATGCAGCCGCGCACGCCCGATTCCTCGGCCATGTCGGCGGCGGCGATGACCTCCTGGTACCAGGCGGCAAAATCCTCGGCGCGGCGGGCGGTCAGGGCGTGGCGAATCTCGGCCATCGGGCAATCTCATTCTATGAAGTGTGGTCGCCGCAGCCCCTAGCCGCAGCCGTCGAGGCTAGTCGAGACGGGTTTTGTCGCGCATTCGAGATTGGCGGGGTCTAGCGGTCGAGCTCGTCGAGCTTCTTCTGCATGGCCGCCATCTGCGCGCGCATCTGCGCCAGCTCATCCTTGGGGGCGGGCTTGGCTGCGGGGGGCTTGGCACTTGGCGGCTTGCTGCCCGGCATGAACACTTCGGCGGCGTCCTGCATCAGCTTGAGGTTGGCCTCGACCATCTTGGTCATCGGATTGGCCTCGACGCCCTTCTGGAACGCTTCCTGCAATTGCTCGCGGTTCTTGCGAAAGCTGGTCATGCTGGCTTCGAGGTAGCTGGGCATCATCGCCTGCATCGAATTGCCGTACATCGAGATCAGATCGCGCAGGAAGCTGACCGGCAGCATCTGTGCGCCGGTGCTTTCCTGTTCGACGATGATCTGCGTGAGGATGGTGTGAGTGATGTCATCGCCGCTCTTCGCATCGACGACCGAAAAGTCGACATTTTCGCGGGTCATCCGGGCGAGGTCTTCGAGCGTGATGTAGCTCGATGTGTCGGTGTTGTAGAGCCGCCGGTTGGCGTATTTCTTGATGACGATGGGGCCGCCATCGCTCGTGCGCTTGGCCATATCGAAAAATACCTCTCTCTGCCTCCATGCTGCATTAGCACCTGCACAATGTGCAGCGCAACAAGGGCAGCGAAGCGCAAGCGTTCACCCGAAGCGGTCGCCCAGCACGGTCAGCAATTCATATTGCGAAAGAGCGGTTTGCCGCGCAGCATTGGGGAGGTGATAGGGCAGCGAGACCCAGTCGCCCGCCGCGAGGTCGGGGGACTGCGCGAGATCGATGACGATCATGTCCATCGATACCTTGCCCAGGATCGGAAGGCGGCGATCGCCATGCGCGAAATGCGCCCCGGCCCAGCTGCGCAGGATGCCGTCGGCATAGCCCAACGAGACCACCCCCACCCGCATTGGCGCGGGCGCGGTGAATGTCGCGTTATAGCCGACACTTGCACCCGCAGGGACATCACGGACTTGCAGCAGCGCGGCTTCGGGGTAGGCGACCTGGCGGATCGTTTCGGCGAATTCGGGCCGCGGAACGCCGCCGTAGAGGGCGAGTCCCGGGCGGGTGAGATCGCCGTGATAGTCGCGGCCGAGCGCGATCCCGGCGCTGTTGGCGAGGCTCGCTTCGCGATGCGCGACCAGCGGGATCGCTGCCCGGAAAGCGGCGAGCTGGCGCGCGTTCATCGCGCTGTCCTCGTCGGCGCAGGCGAGATGCGACATCAGCACCTCGATATCGAGGCTCTGGATCAGCGGGTCGGCGATCTCGTCGGGCGCGATGCCGAGCCGGTTGATCCCGGTATCGATCATCAGGTCGCAGCGCCCGCCCCCGCTTTCGGTCCACACCCGCGCCTGATGCAGGCTGTCGATCACCGGCCGCACCCCGGTGGCGTGGGCATAGCTGGCCTGCGCGGCGTCGATCACCCCGTGGAGCACCGAGACCTGCGCCGATGGGACATGTGCCAGCACCGCTTCGACCTCGGACCAATGCGCGACGAAGAAATCCCTGCAGCCGGCCTTTCGCAGCACCGGCAGGCAGCGCTCTACCCCGAGGCCATAGCAACCGGCCTTGACCGCCGCCCCGGCGCGCGCGCGGCCCGACATGGCGTCGAGCGCGCGCCAGTTGGCGTCGAGCGCGGCTTCGTCGAGCCGGAGCCGGAGCGTGGGTGGCGGCGCTTCAGCCATCGCTGGCCACTTCGTCCGAGAAGTCCCGCGGCGGGCCGCCGGGTAAGCCCCACCAGACGACCATCAGCCCCAGCGCGACCACCGCCCAGGTGTACCACAGGCCGGCGTAGACATCGCCCGAGCGCGCCACGATGATCCCCGCGATCAGCGGCAGGAAGCCGCCGAGATAGCCCGCGGCGATGTGATAGGGGATCGACATCGAGCTGTAACGAATCCGCGGCGGGAACAGTTCGGCGAGCAGCGCCGCGACCGAGCCGTAGGTCAGCGCGGAAAGCATGCCGAGCACCAGCAGCAGCGCGACGATTCCGAGGATGTTCGCCAGCGGCGGTGCCTTGCGCGCGAAGTCGAACCCCCGCGCGGTGAGCGCCGCTTGCAGGCCGTCGCGCCGCGCCATGCCATCCTCGAACCATTCGGGCTGCAGCGCGATACCCTCGCCGCCGACTGTCAGCGTCAGCGCCGACGCCGGTTCGACGCTGTAGGCCACCCCGCTCGCGGTCAGCGTCTCGAGTAGCTTGCCGCACCCGCTCTGCTCGCGGTCGAACAGTTCCGCGAAGGGGTCGGTCGAGCATTGGTTCCCCGCGACCACCACCGGCTTGTCGCGTGCAGCCTCGGCGAGCCCCGGATTGGCGAGATTGCCCATGCCCCAGAAGATCGGGAACAACAGCGCCAGGCTGAGCAGCGCACCGATGACGATCGGGCGCCGCCGGCCGATCCGGTCCGACCAGCGCCCCACCACCACGTAGAAGCCCATCGAGATGAGGCCGGCTGCGAGCAGCATCCATTCCACCACGCCCTCCTCGATCCGCATCGGGCCGCGCAGGAACGACAGGCCCGAGAAGAAGGCGGTGTACCAGATCGTCGTCAGGATACCCGTCACCGCGAAGGCGATCAGCAGCCGGCGCTTGTTGCCCGGATAGGTGAAGCTCTCGACGAAGGGGTTGCCGGCGGTTTCGCCCGCCGCCTTCATCGCCTGGAACACCGGGCTCTCGGACAGTTTGAGTCGCATCCACAGCGAGATCGCCAGCAGGATCAGCGACAGCAGGAAGGGCATGCGCCAGCCCCAGGCGACGAATTCCTCTTCGGTGAAGGCCGCCCGGCAAGCGATCACCACCGCGATCGAGAGGACGAAGCCGCCGACCACGCTGGCCTGGATGAAGCCGGTGTAGAAACCGCGCCTTTGTGGCGGGGCGTGTTCGGCGACATAGATTGCCGCCCCGCCATATTCGCCGCCCAGCGCGAGCCCCTGCAGGATCCGCAGGCCGATCACGATGATCGGCGCCGCGATCCCGATGCTGGCGGCGGTGGGGATCATGCCCACACCCGCGGTCGCCACCCCCATCAGCGTGACGGTGACCAGAAAGGTGTATTTGCGCCCCAACCGGTCGCCAAGAAAGCCGAACAGGATCGCCCCCAGCGGTCGGAAACCGAAACCGACCGCGAAGCCGGCCCAGACCAGCAGGATCTGCAGCGTCTCGTTGTCGCTGGGGAAGAAGGCCGCACCGATCAGCCCGGCGAGCGTGCCGTAGATGAAGAAATCATACCATTCGAAGATCGTCCCCGCGGAGCTGGCAGCAATGACCAGGCGGATTTCCCTCTCGCTGGCTTCGCGAATGGCGCGCGGAGCTGCAGGATCGCCCGCGTTCGTGCTCGTCGTCATGAGTCCGGCCCCCTCCCCTTAGCCGCTTGATGCGGGCTTCGCGCCGGATTTAGCGCGGGTGGGAGGTTGGAAAGCGCGGCCAGCGCGGCTCTCCACGGCAGGCGGATCGCCTCGTGCCGACCGGGATGGGGCAGCGCGGGGTCGAGCGCCTCCAGCCCGGGCCAGGAGGGTCGCTCGGTGTCGCCGGCGAGCCAGCTCTCGAGCCCGCCGAGGCTGCTTTCCAGCGAGCCCGCATCGCGGCCATGCGCTTCCTTGGCGAAGATTGCCGCCGCTGCCTGCCCGACCGCGCAGGCGCTCACGCGCATCCCGATTGTCGCAATTGCACCCTCGTCATCGGTCGTGCAGGCGAGCGCGAGCGTGCTGCCGCAGCTGCGCGAGCGGGCCTCGCCGCGAATCGGCATATCCTCGGACAGGGGATAGTCCGCGAGTTCGACCGCGAGCCCGAGCAGCGCGGGCGAATAGAGCGCCCCCGCGCGCGACGGGGCACCGCCGGTCATGCGTCGTCGTCGGCCGCTTCCGCGGCCTCGCGTTGGTCGCGCAATTGCGCGCGGCGCTCGGAGACCATCTCGACCATGCTGCGCGAGCTGGCATCGACGAAATCATAGGAGCGTGCGCCCGATATCCAGTCCGGGCGGCCCTTGAAGCCCCAAACGCTGTCGTAGCCCAGCACCAGCAGCGAGAAGGCGATCACCACGATCACCGCACCCTTGAGCGCGCCGAAGCCGAAACCGAGCACCCGATCGATGGGCCCCATCACCGAGCCGCGCGACGCCCCGCTGACGTTGCTGGCGATGAGTTTCATCGCCGCATAGGGGATCAGCAGCAGCAGAGCGAAGGCCAGCACCGCAGTGGTGATGTCGCGCCCGAGGTAGTCGGCCAGCGTCGCGGTCAACGGGGTATGGAGGAAGTGGATCGCGAACACCGCCAGCGCCCAGGCGACGAGCGAGAACACTTCCTGCACGAAGCCGCGCATGAAGCCGCCGGTGGCCGCTACGCCGACAATAATCAGCACTATCCAGTCGAAACCCGTCATCACGCTTCCAAGGCAGAAGGACTATGCACCCCCCATGACGCGGTCGACGAGAATGGGCAACTGGCCAACCTCATGATATTGCAGCTTGGCGGAAGCGTGATCGACATCGCGCGGGCCGAATCCGCGCTCGAAACCGAGCTTTGCCGCCTCGCGCAGCCGCAGCGCAGCATGCGCGACCGAGCGGATCTCGCCCGCGAGCGAGACCTCGCCCAGCCAGACGCTGCGCGCGGGCAGTGGCTTGTCGGCCAAAGCGCTGACCAGCGCGGCGGCAACCGCCAGATCGGCGGCCGGGTCGGACAGGCGGTAACCGCCTGCGACGTTGAGATAGACCTCGGCCGAACTGAAGTTCAGCCCGCAGCGCGCCTCGAGCACCGCCAGCAGCATCGCCATCCGGCCATTGTCCCAGCCGACGACCGCGCGGCGCGGGGTTGCACCCGACTGCAGCCGGACGATCAGCGCCTGAATCTCCACCAGCACCGGGCGCGTGCCCTCCATCGCCGGGAACACCGCGCTGCCAGCGAGCTGCTCCTGCCGCCCTGAAAGAAACAGCATCGAGGGATTGGCGACTTCCTCCAGCCCGTCGCCCGCCATCGAAAACACTCCGATCTCGTCGACCGCGCCGAAACGGTTCTTGAGCGCGCGCAGGATGCGGTACTGGTGGCTGCGCTCGCCCTCGAAGCTCATCACCACATCGACCATATGCTCGAGCACTCGCGGCCCGGCGATCGAGCCGTCCTTGGTGACATGGCCGACCAGCACCAGCGCGACGCCGTTTTCCTTGGCATACCGGATCAGTTCGAAAGCGCAGCCGCGCACTTGGCTGACCGTGCCGGGCGCGCCCTCGATGCTGTCCGAATGCATCGTCTGGATCGAATCGATCACCAGCAGCGCGGGCGGTTCGCCCTGCCCCAGCGTGGTGAGGATATCGCGCACGCTGGTCGCCGCGGCGAGCCGCACCGGAGCATCGCCCAGCCCCAGCCGGCCGGCGCGCATCCGCACCTGCGCGGTGGCTTCCTCGCCGCTGACATAGATGCAAGGCTTGCCCGCCCGCGCCACCGCAGCGGCTGCCTGGAGCAGCAGAGTCGATTTGCCGATCCCGGGATCGCCGCCCATCAGGATCGCGGAGCCGGGCACCAACCCGCCCCCCAGCGCGCGGTCGAATTCCGCCAGCCCCGTGGTTTCGCGCACCGGCAGCGCGCCGGGCTTGTCGAGCGAGACGAATTCGATCCCCCGACCGCCGCTCGAGAGATCGTGTTTCTGCGCGAACACCGTGGCGGGCGCGTCCTCGACAAGCGTGTTCCATTCCGCGCAATCGGGGCATTGCCCCTGCCAGCGGTGCGAAACGCTGCCACAGGCTTGGCAGACATAGCGGCGTTTGGGTTTGGCCATTCGGGTCCGATAACCGGAACATTGCAGGAACGCAATTGCCATCGCTGTGCGCCTGCGCCACTGTCGCCGCGATGCGGCAAAAAGAACTCAGGATAGCGCTGGTCTGTTACGGCGGGGTCAGCCTCGCGGTCTATATGCACGGGGTCACCAAGGAAGTGTGGCACCTCGCGCGCGCCAGCCGGGCCTATCACGACGGCAGCGAGAAGCCGGGCGGCGTCGCGGGGGTCTATCGCGAATTGCTCGAGCATATCGAGGCCGAACGGCAGCTGCGATTGCGCGTGCTGCCCGACATTCTCACCGGCGCGAGCGCGGGCGGGATCAATGCCGTGTTTCTCGCGCAGGCGGTGCATTCGGGCTATTCGCTCGACCCGCTGACCGAGCTGTGGCTCGACATGGCCGATATCGACGAGCTGGTCGATCCGGATGCCCGGCCGGTCTGGCGCTTCGCCAAGTTCTGGACCCAGCCGCTGGTGCGCTGGGTGCTCAGCCGTCCGGGCAATCTGGTCAGCGAGAGCGTCGCGCCCGAAACCCGGCGCGAGGTTCGGCGCAAGGTGTCCAACCTCATCCGCGGGCGCTGGTTCGAACCGCCGTTCAGCGGGGCCGGCTTTTCCTCTCTGCTCGAACGGGCCTTCGCCGCGATGGGCCAGACCACACCCGAGGCGCCGCTGCTGCCGCCGGGTCATCCGCTCGACCTGTTCGTAACCGCCACCGATTTCCATGGCCATCTCTCGCTGCTGCGGCTCAACAGCCCCCCCGTGGTGGAGGAGAGCGAGCATCGTATGCCGATCGATTTCCGCAGCCGGACGCCCTATGCGGGCGGGCAGGATTTCGCCGATCCGGTGGAACTGGTCTTCGCCGCGCGTGCCACCGCGAGCTTTCCCGGTGCCTTCCCGCCGCTGCAGGTGGCCGAGATCGATGCACTGGCGAAGAAGACCGGGCGCGCCTGGACGAACCGCACGCGCTTTCTCGAGCGGATCATGCCGGTGCATCTGCGCCATGACACGATCGACCGGGTTTCGCTGATCGACGGCTCGGTGCTGGTCAACAAGCCGTTCGAAGGTGCGATCGCGGCGCTGCAGGGACGTCCGGCGCAGCGCGAGGTCGACCGCCGCTTCGTCTATGTCGATCCGCGCCCCGACCGGTCGAGCGTGTCTCACGAGATCGACGAAAAGCCGGTCGGTTTCTTCTCGGCCATTCTCGGATCGCTTTCCACCATTCCGCGCGAACAGCCGATCCGCGACAATCTCGAGGCGCTCGAGGAGCAAAGCCGCGAGGCCCTGCGGCTGCGGCGGATCGTGGCGCGGTTGCGCCCCGATGTCGAAGGCGCGGTCGAGCGGCTGTTCGGGCGGACGCTGTTCCTCGACAAGCCCACCCCGCGGCGGCTCAGCAACTGGCGCCAACGCGCGCAGACCGCGGCGGCGGAACAGGCCGGCTACGCCTTCCAGTCCTACGCCCAGACCAAGGTCTCGGGCATCGTTGCGCGGCTCGCCCGGCTGACGCTCGAAGCGGCGCCGCAGTTGGGGCTCCCCGATGCGCAGGCGATCGAGAGGGTGTTGCGCGAGGAATTGGCACGGCGCGGGCTGGAAAGCCTCTCGGCGCCCGGCGGCGGCGCGCACGAAGGTGCGATCGCTTTCTTCCGCGCGCATGATCTGGGTTTCCGGATCCGCCGCCTGCGATTGCTGGCGCAGCGGCTGGCGCGCGACTGGGAGGCCGATCCCGATATTCCCGACGATGCGCTCGAGACCGCGCGCGACGCGCTCTACGCGATCCTGGCGCTCTATTTCGACCGCGAGGGGCTGGGCTCGCTGGGACCGGATTTCGGCCGACTGGCGCAGAACGTGCTGCAGGACCCTGCGGCGGTGCTCGATCATCTCGAGAACAACCGCCTCCTGCCGCAGGTCGACGACGAGGCCGAACTGCTGCTCGCCGAAGCGCTGGCGCAGATGCCCAAGGACCTCAAGCGGCGGATGCTGCTGACCTATCTGGGCTTTCCCTATTATGATGTCGCCACGTTGGCGCTGCTGCGCGATGAGGGGCTGACCGAATTCGACCCCGCCAAGGTCGATCGGATATCCCCCGAGGACGCCCGAAGCATCCGCGAAGGCGGCACCAGGGCCACGCTGCGGGGAACCGAGTTCTACAATTTCGGTGCGTTCTTCAGCCGCGCCTATCGCGAGACCGACTATCTCTGGGGCCGACTCCACGGCGCCGAGCGGATGATCGACCTCGTCGGCTCGACGCTCGAGGACAAGCTGCCCGAGGACGAGACTCGCGGTTTCAAGCGCGCCGCCTTCCTGGCCATTCTCGGCGAGGAAGAGGCGGCGGGCCGCTGTTCGGGCGGGCTCATCGATTCGCTGCGCCGCGAGATCGCCGAGCGGATGCCCGAATAGCGGCGCCTAGGCGCCCAGAACGGTCTTGAGCTTCTCGAAGAAACCGCGGCTTTCCGGGCATTCGTCCCCGGTCTCGGTCTCGCGGAACTGCTCGAGCAAGGCCCGCTGTTCCTTGGTGAGCTTGGTCGGCGTCTCGACCGCGATTTCGACCACCAGATCGCCGCGCCCGCGTCCCTGCAGCACGGGCATGCCCGCGCCGCGATGGCGCAGTTGCTTGCCCGACTGGATGCCGGCGGGGATCGAGAGCGTCACCGTCTCGCCCGCGAGATCGGGGATCTCGATCTCGCCCCCCAGCGCCGCCTGGGTGAAACTGATCGGCACGCGGGTGGCGAGCGTGGTGCCTTCGCGCTGGAAGATCGCATGCGGCGCGATATGGACGAAGATATACAGATCGCCCGGAGGGGCGCCCTGCGGTCCGGCCTCGCCCTTGCCCGAAAGGCGGATCCGGGTACCGGTATCCACGCCCGGCGGAATCTCGACATCGAGCGTCTGCGGCGTGTCGACCCGGCCCTCGCCGCGGCAGGTGCGGCAGGGATCGGTGATCACCTCGCCGCGGCCGTGGCAATTTGGGCATGGACGCTCGACCACGAAGAAACCCTGCTTGGCGCGGACCTTGCCGTGCCCCTGGCACAGGTTGCAGGCGCGCGCGCGCGTGCCCGGACGGGCACCGCTGCCGTGGCAATCGTCGCACTGTTTCGAGACCTCGATCTCGACCTGCGTGTCCTTGCCGTGAAAAGCCTCTTCCAGCGTGACCTGCATGTCGTAGCGCAGATCGGCGCCGCGGCGCGGCCCGCGCTGGGCTCCGCCGCCGAAGGCCTGGCCGAAGATGGTCTCGAAGATATCGCCGATATCGCCGAAACCCTGCTGGCCCGCGCCTGCGCCCATGCCCTGCTGGAAGGCTTCCATGCCGTAGCGGTCGTAGGCCGCGCGCTTCTGCGGGTCCTTGAGGCAATCGTAGGCGACGCTGATCGCCTTGAACTTGGCTTCGCTCTCGCTGCAACCCGGATTGCGATCCGGATGGTGCTTCATCGCGAGCTTGCGATAGGCAGATTTGATGGTGGCGCCGTCCGCATCGCGCGAGACGCCGAGCAATTCGTAGAAATCGATTTCGGTGGCTGACATAAATTCTCCCGCCCGATACCTAGTCGCCACCGGCGCTGGCAAGCACCGGTGGCGACTGGATGTTCATCAGGCGATCAGCCCTTGTTGCTGTCTTCGTCGACTTCGGAGAATTCCGCGTCGACGACGTCTTCGTCGCCCGAGCCGGCATCGCCGCCGGCAGCTTCACCATCGGCGGGTGCAGCCTTGGCCTGTTCCTGCTCGTAGATCGTCTGGCCCATCTTCATGGCGACCTGGGTCAGTTCCTGCGCCGCAGCGTTGATCTTGGCGGGATCGTCGCTCTCGAGCGCGGTCTTCACCTCGGCGATCTTCGCCTCGACCTCGCTCTTGAGATCGGCGTCGAGCTTGTCGCCATGCTCTTCGAGCTGCTTCTCGGTCGTGTGGACGAGACTGTCGGCCTGGTTGCGGGCTTCGGCCGCTTCCTTGCGCTTCTTGTCTTCCTCGGCGAACTTCTCCGCATCCTGGACCATCTGATCGATATCGCTGTCGGTCAGTCCGCCCGAAGCCTGGATCTTGATCGCCTGTTCCTTGCCGGTGCCCTTGTCCTTGGCGCTGACGTTGACGATGCCGTTGGCGTCGATGTCGAAGGTGACCTCGATCTGCGGCACGCCGCGCGGCGCGGAAGGAATCCCGACGAGATCGAAATTGCCCAGCAGCTTGTTGTCCGCCGCCATCTCGCGTTCGCCCTGGAAGACCTTGATCGTCACCGCCTGCTGGTTGTCCTCGGCGGTCGAATAGGTCTGGCTCTTCTTGGTCGGGATCGTGGTGTTGCGATCGATCATCCGGGTGAACACGCCGCCCAGCGTCTCGATGCCCAGCGACAGCGGGGTCACGTCGAGCAGCAGCACGTCTTTGACGTCGCCCTGCAGCACGCCGGCCTGGATCGCCGCGCCCATGGCGACGACTTCATCGGGATTCACGCCGGTGTGCGGCTTGGAGCCGAAGAATTCCTCGACCACTTCGCGGACCCGCGGCATGCGCGTCATGCCGCCGACCAGGATCACCTCGTCGATCTCGTCCTTGCCGACACCGGCGTCGGCGAGCGCCTTCTTGCAAGGCTCGAGCGTGCGCTTGATCAGATCGCCGACCATCTTCTCGAGGTCCGCGCGGCTGATCGTCTCGACCAAGTGCAGCGGGGTGGACGAACCGCCTTCCATACGCGCGGTGATGAAGGGCAGGTTCACTTCGGTGGTCTGCGAGCTCGAGAGCTCGATCTTGGCCTTCTCGGCCGCTTCCTTGAGACGCTGCAACGCAAGCTTGTCAGTCCGGAGATCCATGTTCTCCTTCTTCTTGAACTGGTCCGCGAGATACTCGACGATCGCCTGGTCGAAATCCTCGCCGCCGAGGAAGGTGTCGCCATTGGTCGATTTCACCTCGAAGACGCCATCGCCGATCTCGAGCACGGACACGTCGAAGGTCCCGCCGCCGAGATCGTAGACCGCGATGGTCTTGCCCTCGTCCTTGT